>CAZCWA010000674.1:0-2221 GCA_964502265.1 uncultured Myxococcaceae bacterium
CAGGGGCTCTACCCGGTGGAGTGCGTCCGCCGGATCAACGCGATCAAGAAGATGATGGCGGAGGGGATGACGCTGGAGGAGATCCGGCGTTCCTTCGTCTTCTTCAAGAACCACATCGACGAGGTGGAGCGCGGCCTGGACGACGTCCTGGCCGGGTTCGCCGAACAGCTCGACGTGCGGCGCTTCGGGGGAGAGGCGCGGCGCGAGCTGTCATCGAAGTTGGACGAGCTCCGCCGCCGTTCGGAGGAGCTGGTTCGCGACGTGACGAGGCTGGGGAGCGCGGTGACCGCTCACCCGATGGACCAGGCCGCGGGCTGACAGGGTATAGCGGCGAGGGCCGCGCACGCAGGGAGGGGAGATGAGCCAAGCGACGACGAAGGAAGATCTGTTCAGGGAGAGCGAGAACGACCCGTCCGAGCAGCGCCGGCGCTCGAAGACGATGAGCCGGAAGGAGATGGCGCGCGACCTCCGGCGCCGCAGGCTCCTCGGGGAGGTGGATCCGGAGGAGAGCGAGCTGCTCCAGGCCATCCAGTCGCAGCGTCCGAAGACGCGGGCGGACTGCGTGAACGGGCCGCGGCCGTGCCTGTTCGTGTCCTGCAAGCACAACCTCTACCTGGACGTGAACCCGGAGACGGGATCCATCAAGCTGAACTTCCCGGACAAGGAGATCTGGGAGCTCGAGCACACCTGCGCGCTGGACGTGGCGGAGAAGGGTGGGATCACGCTCGAGGAGGTGGGGGCGATCATGAACCTCACCCGGGAGCGCATCCGGCAGGTGGAGACGCGCGGGCTGCTCAAGCTGCGCGAGGCGACGGAGAAGGACCCGGAGCCGCCGCCACAGCCGCTGAGGTAGCGCGCGTTCCGTCCCGAAAGGGGCGGAGCGTTGCGTTGACACCCCTGGGGGCGGTTGCTAATCGGGGCGCGTGCTCGCCCTCCTCAGTGTCTCGGACAAGCGCGGCCTGACCCCGTTTGCGAGGGGCCTGGTCGAGCTGGGTTACACACTCCTCTCCACCGGCGGCACCATGGCCTCGCTCCAGGGCGACGGCATCCCGGTGCGGAAGGTGTCGGAGCACACCGGCAGTCCGGAGATCCTCGGCGGGCGGGTGAAGACGCTGCACCCGCGCATCCACGGCGGCCTGCTCGCGCGCCTGGACGTGCAGGCGGATCGCGAGGACCTGACCGAGAACGGCATCGAGCCCATCTCGATCGTGGCCGTGAACCTCTACCCGTTCCGCGAGACGGTGGCGAAGGGGGCCTCGTTCGAGGACGCGGTGGAGCAGATCGACATCGGCGGCCCGGCGATGGTGCGCGCCTCGGCGAAGAACGCGAAGCACGTGACGGTGATCGTCGATCCGGCGGACTACGAGCCGGTGCTGGCGGAGCTGAAGGCGAACCGGACGGTCTCGCACCAGACCCGGATGCGGCTGATGCGCAAGGCCTTCGCCCACACCGCGGCGTACGACGCGGCGATCTCCACCTGGCTGTCGCAGCAGGCCCAGGAGGAGCTGGGCGAGGACTTCGTGGTCGGCTTCCGCAAGGCGCAGCCGCTGCGCTACGGAGAGAACCCGCACCAGCGGGCCGCCTTCTACCGGGAGCACGCGGCGCCGGAGGAGCCCACGGTCGCGTTCGCCAAGGTGCTGCAGGGCAAGGAGCTCTCCTACAACAACATCCTGGACCTCGACGCGGCGCTGGCCCTGGCGCTCGAGTTTCCGGAGAAGCCCTGCGCGGTGATCATCAAGCACAACACCCCCTGCGGCGTGGCGCTGGACGACTCGCTGGTGACGGCCTACCGGGCCGCCCGGGCGGTGGACGAGACGTCGGCGTTCGGCGGGATCGTGGCCCTCAACCGGGCGGTGGACGCGAAGGTCGCCGAGGCGCTGGCGGAGACGTTCCTCGAGGCGGTGATCGCGCCGTCGTTCACGGCGGAGGCGCAGGACATCCTCGGGGCGAAGAAGAACCTCCGGCTGCTCGAGGCAGGGAGGGCGCTGGCCGAGGGCAGCAAGCCGCGCGCGGCGCTGGAGCTGAGGTCCGTCTCCGGCGGGCTCCTGGTGCAGGACCGAGACGCGGTGGAGCCGGGCAACGAGTGGAAGGTGGTGACGAAGCGGGCGCCCTCGGACGAGGAGATGCGCGCGCTCCGGTTCGCCTGGCGGGTGTGCAAGCACGTGAAGAGCAACGCCATCGTCTTCAGCAGCGGCGATCGCCTGCTCGCCCAGGGCGGAGG
>CAZCWA010000675.1:0-2206 GCA_964502265.1 uncultured Myxococcaceae bacterium
GCACCACCGGCAGAACGCCCGGCTGACTCGTCCGACGGCTCGGGCCCGCGCGGTCCGCGCAGCGCGTCCCGAACGGCCCGGCCAGCGTCCGCCGTGGCGCCGGTGCTATCTCCCAACTCCGGATGCCGACGCACACCTACCGCTCAGACATCGATGGGCTCCGGGCCATCGCGGTCCTCGCCGTCCTCTTCCACCACCTGTCGGATCGGCTTGCACCCGGTGGCTACGTCGGCGTGGACGTCTTCTTCGTCATCTCTGGCTTCCTCATCACCCGGATCGTCGGCCGCGAGCTCGAGGACGGGCGCTTCTCGTACCTTCAGTTCCTCGAGCGGCGCTTGCGCCGACTGACGCCTGCCGTGGTCGCGACGCTGGTGGCGACGCTCGCGGCGTCGTACCTGCTGCTGACGCCGACCGTGTACGGCTCCACGCTGAAGGCGAGCCTCTCGACGGTCCTCTTCTCCTCGAACCTCTTCTTCTGGCGCGAGCTGAAGGCCGGCTACTTCGCCTCGGACGCGAAGCTCAACCCGCTCCTTCACACCTGGTCATTGGGCGTGGAGGAGCAGTTCTACCTCCTCTATCCCCTCCTGCTCCTCGTGCTCCTCCGAATGCCCCGGCGCTTCACGACTGCGGGCCTGGCGGTGGTAGCGCTGGCGAGCTTCGCGCTCGGACTCTGGTTGCGACCGACGCACGAGGTGGCGGTCTTCTTCCTCTCCCCGTTCCGAGCCTGGGAGCTTCTGGCCGGGGCGCTGCTCGCGCGCGCGGCGTCTTCCCGCCGATCATCCGGCGACGATGGCGTGAAGCCGCTGGCCTCGCGGGTCTGGCGGCGATCCTGGTGCCGACGGCGCTCTACACCGCCGACACGCCATTCCCCGGCCTCGCAGCCATCCCTCCGGTGGCCGGCGCCACGCTGCTGATCCACGCGTGCGGCTCCGGCCCCTCGTTCGTCCGCGCGGCGCTCGGGGTGCGGCCTTTGGTGTACGTCGGACTCATCTCCTTCTCGCTCTACCTCGTGCACTGGCCGCTGATCGTGCTCACGCGGTTCGCGCTCGGACTCGATGCGATCGAGCCGTGGATTCCGGTGCTGCTCGTCACGTCCTTCGTCCTCGCCGCGCTCTCCCACCGCTACGTGGAGCAGCCGTTCCGGAAGGTCCAGGCCCTCTCGAGGCGCGGCGTCTTCGCTGCCACGGCGACCGCGACCGCTCTGCTCATCGCGTTCTCGGCGTGGGGCATCCGGGCAAACGGATTTGAAACCCGTTTCGATCCGATCGCCGTCGCGCAGGATCGGGCGGCACGTCCGGCCATTCCGTTCGTCGAATGCGACGGCCGGGCCCCCGCCGACTGGTGCACGCTCGGAGCTCCCGGCGCCACGCCGACAGTGCTCCTGTGGGGAGACAGCCACCTGCTGGCCTGGGGCCCTGCGTTCGACGAGATCCTCAGACAGCAGGGCCGCCGCGCACTGTTCGTGCCCAGCTCCTCATGCCCGCCGCTGCTCGGCGTGGACCTCGAGAAGAAGCCGGGCTGCGCCGAGCAGAACGCCCGCGTCCTTCGGCATCTCGAACGGACGCCCGAGCTGAACCAGATCGTTCTCGCCGGATTCTGGCGCTCCTACTTCGAGGGCCTCGAGCCGCTCCGCCCTGCCGCCTCGACACCTGGCTTCGAAGTGCCCGATGGCACGGAGGCGGACACGGCCTCGGTTGCGCTGACGCGAACGCTGCACCGCTTGAGCACACGAGGGCGCTCCACCGTGCTGCTGGGCCCTCTCCCTGCGTACGAGAAGAACGTGCCGCTCGCGCTGGCGCTGCAGACGAAGCTGGGACGGAACCTGCTGCCCATGCCGCTGGAGGTGCACCGCGCACGGCATGATCGCTTCCTGCGAACCGTGCAGGCGCTCGATGCCGCCGTCGTACGTTACGTGGATCCCTCCGAGTGGCTCTGCCGCCCGGACTGCGCGACCGAGCGGGAAGGCACGTCACTCTACCGGGACGACAACCACCTGAGCCGCGCAGGGGCGCTCGCGCTTCAACCGGAGCTGGCGCGAGCGCTCACCTTCGGGCCCTGAGGGGTCGCTACTTCGAATCTTCCGCGTGCTTCGCGTACGTCTCGGGGTCCATCAGCCCGTCGAACTCGGCCGCGTTGGACGGCTCGATCTCCACGATCCAGCCCTGGCCGTACGGATCCTGGTTCACGATGTGCGGCTCGTCCGCCA
>CAZCWA010000676.1:0-2204 GCA_964502265.1 uncultured Myxococcaceae bacterium
CGCGCGCGATCTCGTGCTCGAGCAGTCGTACCCGCTGCTGGGCAAGGTCGCGCTCGCGTTGCACGAGCACCCGGAGATCCAGCGGGTGCGCATCGAAGGACACAGCGACGATCAGGGTTCGGAGGCGACGAACGTGGAGCTCTCCGAGCGCCGCGCGCAGCGGGTCCGGACGCACCTCATCGGGCTCGGCATCGACGGCGTGCGGCTCGAGGCGCAGGGGTTCGGGCCCGCGCGACCGGTGGCGCCCAACACGACCGCGGACGGCCGCGCGAAGAACCGCCGGGTGGAGTTCCAGATCCTCCAGCGCCAGTAGCCGGGCTATGGTCCGCGCCCTTCCGGAGAGGGAGAGGGGACACGAACGCATGGCACGCCACGAGGAAGGCTTCTTCAGCGCGAGGGACAACCTGCGGCTCTTCTGGGAGCACGAGGCGCCCGAGGGGGACGCGAAGGCGCACGTCGCGATCGTGCACGGCTACGCGGATCACTGTGGCCGTTACCGCACCGTGATCGACGCGCTGGTCCGGGACGGCTACGCGATCCACGCCTTCGACTACCGGGGCCACGGCCAGTCCGGCGGGCGGCGTGGGCACGTGGACAACTTCCACGACTACATCCACGACCTGGAGGACTTCTGGGGCCGTGTGCGCGCGCGGGCGGAAGGGAAGAAGACGTTCCTGCTCGGGCACAGCCACGGCGCGCTGATGGCGCTGGTCTGGCAGCGCTCGAGACCGCAGGACCTCGCGGGGATGATCCTCTCCGCGCCCTACCTGCAGCTCGCGATCGTCCCGCCGAAGATCAAGGTCCTCGCCGCGAAGGTGGTGGGCCGCGTGGTGCCGTGGCTCCCGGTGGCCAGCGAGATCACCCCCGAGCAGCTCACCCGCGATCCGGAGCTGCTGCGGCAGGTGAAGAAGGATCCGCTCTACAACCGCAACGTGACCCCGCGCTGGTTCGAGGAGTCCAACCGCGCGCAGGCCGAGGCGATGCGCGACGCGCCCTCGCTCGAGGTCCCGTTCTTCATGTTCTGCGGAAGCGGGGACACGGTGGCTGCGCCGTCCGCCGCGCACGCACTTTTCGAGCGTGCCGGATCGAAGGACAAGACCTTCAAGGAGTACCCCGGGATGCTGCACGAACCGATGAACGACCTCGGCCGCGAGGAGGTGTTCGGGGACATTTCTGCGTGGCTTTCCGGGCACCTCTGACGTACGGTGCCGAGCACTTCCAGGCGAGGGGATGAATGGCTGAGCAGACGGTCATCGGGAAGGGAATCGTCATCCGCGGCAATCTCACGGGCGGCGAGGACCTGGTGATCGAGGGTCGGGTGGAGGGGCAGGTGAACCTCAAGAATCACCTGACCATCGAACCCACCGGCTACGTGCAGGCCGACATCCGCGTGGACGAGCTGACCATCCGGGGCGAAGCGTCGGGGAACATCGACGCCGGCACGCGGGTGGCGATCGACTCGGCGGCGCGCGTCTCCGGCGACATCCGGGCCCCGCGGGTGGTGATTGAAGACGGCGCCGTCTTCAACGGCACGATCGAAATGGACGTGAAGCTCCCGGACGACCTCTAACGAGGCCCGGGGAGGGACAGCATGGCGAACACGGTGATCGGTTCCAGCATCGTCATCGACGGAGAGATCTCCGGCGACGAGGATCTGGTGATTCAGGGGACGGTGAAGGGGCGCATCTCGCTGAAGGAGAGCCTCCGGGTGGAGGGCTCCGGCGTGGTGGAGGCCGACATCGAGACCCAGAACGTGGAGATCGGCGGTCGGGTGACGGGGAACATCACCGCCAGTGCCCGGGTGGAGCTGCGCGCGGACTGCCGCGTGGTGGGCGACATCAAGGCGCCCCGGATCCTCATCGCCGACGGGGCCTCGTTCAAGGGCAACGTCGACATGGACGTGAAGGGCGGCCACTGAGCATGGCCATCGGTCAGCAGAAGGACGTCACCCTGCGCGGCGCGGGCGCTGTCTCCGGCGGCCCCGAGCCCACGGTGATCGGCCCGTCGATCCTCATCAGCGGCAGGCTTTCCGGCGACGAGGACCTCACGGTGCTCGGGCGCGTGGAGGGCGAGCTCGCGCTGACCAAGACGCTGATCGTCGAGGCCTCCGGGATCGTGAAGGCGGAGGTCACCGTGCGCAACGCGGTGATCAGCGGCGTGGTGGTGGGCAACGTCACCGCCACCGACAGCGTGGAGCTCACCCG
>CAZCWA010000677.1:0-2192 GCA_964502265.1 uncultured Myxococcaceae bacterium
ATCGCGATCCGCTTCATGCCCCGCAGGCTACCCGCGGATGCGCCGGCATGGGGGATCACTTGCACCGTGCCCCTGCACGCCCGGCTGCCCTTTTGACGTTCGCTCCGGCGCCGGCGGCTAGAACAGCTCCACCGTCCAGCTCGCCACCACCTGATCGTTGCGCGAGAAGTAGCCGAAGGGGCTGTAGGTGCGGCCCTCGTACAGCTCGAGCCCGATGGCGACCGTGTGCCTCCCCTCGCGCCACGCCGCGCGCGGTGCGATGGCCCAGGACCGCTGGATGGGCTCGAAGCCGCCGCGGAAGGTCAGCTCCAGCCTGCGGTCGAAGAGCGAATAGCCGAGCTGCACGAAGAGCGCGTGGAACCACACCGTCCTCGGCGCGCCCGCCGCGGTGGCCGGCTCGAGGAGGAACAGGTAGCCCTCCGACGGCAGGTCCGGCACCGCGATGCCCAGGTAGCTCACGCTGTAGAGAAAGGGCGAGTCCGCCGCCTGGCTCACCCCCGCGACCCAGGTGAACGTCCGCAGCCGCAGCGGGTTCAGCCGCGCGTCGTAGAGGGTCTGCCCGGGCGAGTACGACGCGTCGAGGTCGAGCTGCGCCGATCCCAGCAGCATCTGGGCCTCCAGCGAGAGGAGGTGCTGCCGCGGGTAGTGACCGCGCAGGAGCTGCTCTCCCGCCAGCGTCCGCTCCTGCACCGACACCGCGGTGGCCGGATCCGGATCCACGCCGCGGGCCTGGGCGCGCACCAGCGCGGAGAGCTCCGGGTCGAGCACCACCGCAGGCGTCTTCTCGTACATCCACACCCACGAGCCGCCGACGGTCGCACCGCCCAGCTTCGTGGTCGCGCGCAGCCCCAGCTCGCCGAGCCACGGGTAGGCCTGCGGCCGCTCCGTCTCCAGCACGTGCGGCTGCAGCCCTTCTTCGATCGACGGGTGCACGTCCGCGGGGAAGGCGACGCCCAGCGCGGGCTGCACCAGCGCCTCGTCCTGGCCGAAGACGGCGTAGCGGCTCGGGCGGAAGAACGGGAAATATACTGCAGTCAGATCGACCTTCCCCATCCGGCCGCGCGCGCGCACCGCGGCGTTGGGCAGCTTCACGTCCTCCGGCTCGACGAGCAGGACGCCCTCGCGCAGGTCCCGCGGGTTGAGCGCGTCCGCGGGCGCGAAGGCGGGGTTCGCGCCGAAGGAGACGGTCTGGTAGCCCACCCGCAGGTCCAGGTCCGCCCCGTAGAAGTCGACGTACGCCTCGCCCACCTCCGGCTCGAAGTTCGCCCGCGCGCGGTCGAAGCCGCGCTGCGTGCTGGCCCGGTAGAACGCCCGCGCTTCCAGCACCAGCCGCAGCCGCTCGGCCAGCTTCGCGTCCACGCCCACCACCAGCCGCGCGCGCAGGTCCGCCACGTCCTCCGCCAAAGGCTCGCCCCGCGCCGACTGGAACGCGGTGTCCACCCCGCCGCGCGTGCGCAGAAAGCCGTAGGGCCGCGCGGTGATCTGGAAGCCCGAGGCCGCTTCTTCGGCTGGAGCTACGGGCGGGGCAGGCGGCTCCCACTCCTCGATGGACAACCCCTGTGCGTGCGCGGCGCCCGCCCCGCACAGGATCGTCATCAGGACGGCGACGAGGGGCGCGGGAGACATGCGGGCGGCGCTCTACCACTACCCGCGTTCGAGCGCGCGCTCGGTGAAGTCCTCGTCGGTGAGCTGCGCCTCCTCGAGCGCGAGGATCTCCATCTTCGTCTCCGAGCCGGACTGCACGTTCTTCATCGACGACTCGGCGGCGAGCACGCGGTCCTTGAACCGGCGCAGCTTCAGCGTGCGGTACTCCTTGAAGGGCTTGCCCGCCTTGTCCTCGTACTGCACGCGCAAGGGCACATAGGTCTCCTTGTCCACGTGCAGGGTGACCTTGCCGTAGGGAGAGGCCTCGTCGCCCATTCCCTCGAGCACGTAGACGTCGCGCCCGTCGACCTTCCCGTCCGCGAGCCGCTTCACGCGCTTCTCCTCACCGCCCACGCCGCCGAGGTCCGCATAGCTGAAGTCGGTGTCCATGAAGGCCTGCCCGCGCTGGGTCTTCGCCACCTTCCGCGTCCGCTTGAGCTTGGGCAGCCAGAGGGTGATGTCGTCCGGCTCGTCGCCCTCGCCCTCGACGGTGAGCACGCCCACGCCCACCACGCCGGCCGGCGCGAGGAAGCGCGCCAGCGAGTGCC
>CAZCWA010000678.1:0-2172 GCA_964502265.1 uncultured Myxococcaceae bacterium
AGCGCGCAGCCGGTGGTGGCCACCCTGGGCTCGCCCAAGGGCCTCGCGGTGGACGCGCAGGACAACCTCTGGGTGGCCTACGCCGGCGCCAACCGCATCGCGCGCTACACGGCCGCGGAGCGCAGCGGCATGGGCGACATCAGCGTGACCCCGCCGGTCCAGCTCACCTTGCAGGGCGCACAGCTCGACGGGCTCGCCTTCGACGAGGGCGGCGGGCTGTGGACGCCGTACGGACAGGACCGGCTTGCACGGCTGTCGCCCTCGCAGCTCGTGGCAACCACCGCCGCGGTGACTCCCGAGACGGTGGTGGAGGGAAGCGGCATCGGCGCCCGGGTGGGCCTGGCCTTCTACGCCGCGCCGGCGGGGCTGCCGCTGCCGTCGTCCATCCCCTAGCTTCAGGCTGCCTCTTGCAGCTCGCCCGCGCGAAGGAGCTGGGCGTAGCGCCCATCGCGCGCGGTGAGCTCGTCGTGCGTCCCGTGCTCGACCACGCGGCCGGCCTCGAGCACGTAGATGAGGTCGGCCTCGCGGACGGTGGAGAGCCGGTGCGCCACCACCAGCGTGGTGCGCCCCTTCATCAGCTCGCGCAGCCCCTCCTGCACCGCGCGCTCGCTCTGCGCGTCCAGCGCCGAGGTCGGCTCGTCGAGCAGCAGCAGGGACGGCTCGCGGAGGAACGCGCGGGCGATGCACAGGCGCTGGCGCTGTCCGCCCGAGAGCTTCCCTCCACGCTCGCCGACCTCCTCGTCGAGCCCGCTGGGCAGCGCGCGCACGAAGGACTCCGCGTGGGCGCGGCGCAGCGCCTCCCACAGCGCGCCATCGCCCGCGTCCGCGCGGCCGGTGAGGAGGTTCTGGCGCACGGTGCCGCTGAAGAGCACGCCCTCCTGCGGCACCCAGCCCATCTGCGCGCGCAGGGACCTCCGCGAGAACGCGCCGAGCGGACGTCCATCCCAGAGCGCCTCGCCCGACGAGGGATCGTGGAAGCGCAGCAGCAGGGAGAAGAGGGTGCTCTTGCCCGCGCCCGACGAGCCCACCAGCGCCACGCGCTTGCCCGCCGGCACGCTCAGGGTCACGCCCTGCAGCGCGGCCGTGCGGGCGCTGTCGTAGGTGAACGTCACCTCGCGCAGCTCGAGCGATCCGGTCAGCGGCGCCGCCTCGGCGCCCTCGTCCGGGGGCAGCGGCGTGTCGGAGACCTCGAAGAGCCGGCGCGCCGAGGCCAGCCCCTGCATCACCTGGCTGAAGGTCCCGCTCACCGCCTTGAGCGGCTGGTACATCAGCAGCGCCGCGGTGAGGAACGACACCAGCTTTCCCGCCAGCTCCGGCTCGGCCGCCACCGCCCTCGCGCCGAAGGCGATGCACAGCGCCACCCCGCCGATGCCGAGGAACTCCAGCGTGGGCGAGAACGCGCCCCGGATGAAGAGCGAGCGCTGCATCGCGCCGAGGTACACGCGCTGCTCCGCATCGAACCGCGAGAGCACCCGGTCCTCGGCCACGAAGGCGCGGACGATGGGGAGGTTGTGCAAGGCCTCGGAGGTCAGCTCGGTCATCTGCCCCAGCGAGTGCTGGGTCCGCGTGGCCACCCGCTTCACCGCCTTCGCGAAGCGCGAGATGGGGAGGATGGCCAGCGGCATCACGATGAACGCGAGCACGAACAGGCGCGCGTCGATGACGAAGCACACGGTGAGCAGCGCGAGGATCTGCAGCGGATCCTTCACCCACGAGACCAGCGCCTGGGTGACCGCGAACTCCACCCGCGTCACGTCGGCGGTGAAGCGCGCGAGCAGATCGCCCGAGTGCCGCTGCTCGAGTCGCTCCGGCGGCATGCCGAGCAGGTGTCCGTAGAGCGCCTGGCGCAGGTCCGCCATCGCCCGCTGCCCGACCTCCTGCATCAAGCCGGTCTGGAGGAACTGGCCCAGCGCCTTCACCACCGCCGCGCCCACCACGAGGAGCGGCAGCGTCACCGCCAGCTTGTCGGTCTCGATGGCGAAGCCCCACAGCTCCAGCCGCCCGCCCGAGAGCACCGCCTTCAGCAGCGGCCCGATGAGCCACGCGTACGCCGCGCCGGCGACGGCCGCCAGACACGAGGCCACCACCGCGCCGAGCGCCGCGGGCCAATAGGGACGGACAAAGGAGAGGAGCCGGCGCAGGTCGCTCGGCCGGGGGCGTTCGCGCACGGCG
>CAZCWA010000679.1:0-2165 GCA_964502265.1 uncultured Myxococcaceae bacterium
AGTTCAGCAAGTACCCGGACAACGGTCCCTACGGCGCCATCGGCATCGACGGCGCCACCGGCTTCGGCCCCGTCAACCTCTTCATCGAGGCCACCCGCTCCTTCGACAGCATCGATGGCCGCGGCGGCGACTGGGCGGTCCTTCAGCGCTCGGTGCTCGCGCGCAAGAAAGAGGAGCTCGAGTTCTCGCTGCGCTACTACGGACGGGACTTCGACAACCCCTACTCGCGCGGCATCTCGCAGCCCGACATGGTCGAGGGCGTGCGCGTGCGCAACGAGGCCGGCGCGCGGCTGCGCTACTACAACCGGGCCATCGAGGGTTGGCAGCTGCGTGGCAGCGCCGACTTCTGGCTCTGGCCCGGAGAAGGCACCGTCGCGGGCACCGCCGGGCGCACCAACCTGAACCTCACCGGCCGCGTGGACTACGTGGACTTCCCGCTGCTCCAGCCCTCGGTGTGGTTCACCCACACCAACAAGGACCTCTCCTCCAACTTCACGCCGACCAACTGCTACGACCTGGCGGCGTCGGACGGGACGGACGAGGAGGACGCGTGCTCGGGCGAGGCCTACCGCGTGGGGGTGCGGCTCCGCTTCAATCCGATGCGCCAGTTCCAGTTCACGGTGCAGTACAACCACGCGCTCTACGACACGAGCTTCTACGCCGAGCAGCACATGCATGACGTGCGTGCGCTCGCCGAGGCGGTGGTCCGCCCCATCCCCACCGTGCGCCTCCGCGTCCGTACCCGCTGGCTCGAGGACGATTTCCTGCTGTACGAGGGCGGGCAGCCGATCCAGTTCCGGACCGACCGTGGCGAGGGCAGCCTCTGGAGCACGGTCGATGCGACCTACAACATGCCGGGCTCGTGGCGCTTCCGCCTCCGCTACGACAACTACTGGTGGATCGACGGTCGGGCGAGCACCGCCAACCGCAATCCCAATCCGGAACACCGGTTCCGCGCGGAAGTGGAGGCACGATTCTGATGCGACTGAATGTCTGGACATCCGTGCTGGCGGTGGCGCTTGGAGCCGTGCTGGTGGCGGGCTGTGGAAGCGCGACCAAGTCGGGCAAGCGCTACCAGCGCAAGGAGCTGCAGAAGACCCTCGCGAAGCTGGACCAGACCGGTCTGGTCATCGGCGAGTTCGCGTTCGAGGGACCGCCGGGCGTCCTCGACGGCGACACCGTCCGCGTGCGCGCGCTCAAGACGTCGATGCGCCTGCTGGGCATCGACACCGAGGAGACCTTCAAGAACGACGCGGATCGCAAGGCGTACGCGCGCGGTTTCCAGCAGTACCTGAAGGAGCTGCGTGGAGACAGCGCCCGCCCGGTGAAGGCCGCGACCCCGATGGGTGAGGAGGCCGCGGATTTCGCACGCAGGTTCTTCGAGGGCGTGACGACGGTGCGCCTCGAGCGTGATCACCCCGGAGAGATCCGGGACTTCTACGGCCGCTACCTCGCCTACGTCTTCGCCAAGAAGGACGGCAAGTGGGTGAACTACAACATCGAGGTCGTCCGGGCCGGCTACACGCCCTACTACCAGAAGTACGGACGCAGCCGCCGCTTCCACCAGGAGTTCATGGAGGCCGAGGCCGAAGCCCGCGCCGCCAAGCGCGGCATCTGGGATCCGTACACCGAGTCGTACGACGACTACGACGAGCGGCTCGAGTGGTGGAACGCGCGCGGCGCGCAGATCCAGGCGTTCGAGGACATGGGCGAAAGCCAGCCGGACGTCTACATCCCCATCACCCGGTGGAACGCGCCGGCGCTGCTCGAGAAGCGCCTGGGCCGCGAGGTGGTGGTGCTGGGAACCGTTCAGGAGATCCGCCGCGGCACCGGCGGTCCGAGCATCCTCACGCTCAGCCGCAGCCGGGGGCAGAACCTCGACGTGGTCTTCTTCGACAAGGACGTCTTCAACTCCATCGAGCCGGAGAAGTACAAGGGCGAGTACGTCCAGGTGCACGGCTGGGTGAACAAGTACACGAACAAGTACCGTCGCCGGACCGTGCTGCAGCTGGTGGTGCACAACCCCAGTCAGGTCTCGACGCCGGGCACGCCGGTGGTACTGGGGAGCCTGGGCGAGCCGCCTCCTCCTCCCGCTCCCGCCATGCGTCCGGCCGCCTATGGTGGCGACATCAATCTCGAGACCGAACCCCGGCCGGGGGAGCCGG
>CAZCWA010000680.1:0-2158 GCA_964502265.1 uncultured Myxococcaceae bacterium
GCGAACTCGCCGAACGTCATGAGCTCGCCGAACGCGCTGCTGCCGAGGAGCGGGAGCGTCTCGCGGCCGAGCGGGATGCGCTGGCGACGCGGCTGGAGTCGGTCGAGCATGGCGCGGAGCAGCAGGCACAGCTCGCTGCCGCGCAGGCTGAGACCCTCACGCGCACCCAGGAGACCGTCGCACACCTGGAGCAGGAGCGGGCCCAACTGCAGGCCGCGCTCGAGGCCTCGGAGGCGCAGCGCTCCGAACTGACGGCGGCACTCGCCACGCTGGAGCAGGAGCGGGACGGACAGCGCGCCGCGATCGGGGGCCTGGAGCAGCAGCGTGAGGCACAGCAGGCTGCTCTCGAGGCACTGGAGCAGCAGCGCGATGCACAGCAGGCGGCGCTTGAAACCCTGGAGCAGGAGCGGGACGCACTGCGCGCTGCGCTCGGGGAGCTGGAGCAGCAGCGCGCCGAACAGCAGGCGGCGCACGGGACCCTGGAACAGCAGCGCGCGGAGCAGCAGGCGCAGCTGGAGGCGCTGACGCAGCAGTGGGCCCAGGAGCGCTCCGGCCTCGAGGCGCAGCTCCAGACGCTCACCGATCGGGCGGCTGCCGCCGAGGATCGGGAGCGGCAGTCGGCAGAGGAGGGTGCCCAGCTGCGCGCCCACCTCGAGGACGTGGAGACCGCGCTGGATAGCCTGAACGTGGCGCGCGCCCAGCTCGTCGCGCAGCTCCAGGAGACCGAAGCGCGTCTGCAGGAGCGGGAGGAGGCGCTGCGGGACGCTCAGGCCGCGCTCGCTGGTGCCCGGGAGCAGGTCGAAGCGCAGGGTGCCGAACTCGCGGCGCGCGAGTCGGCCCTGGCGGAGCAGCGTGAGGCGCAGGCGGCGCTGGAGGAGGCGCTGCAGACGACCTCCGCCGCGCGACAGGCGCTGGAGGAGGCACTCCACCGCGCCCGCGAGGAGCAGGGGTCGGAAGGCGAGCGCGCGGCACGTCTCGAGGGCGAGCTGCAGTCCATGCGTGAGAGCCACGCCCAGATCGAGGCCCAGGCCGCGGCGCGGGTGCAGGCGCTCGAGGAGACACGGGCCGCTCTGGAGGCGGACCTCGCCCAGGCCCGCGAGGCGCTGGAGACCGAAACCGTCCAGACCCGGGAGGCCCGCGCGGCGGCCGGCGCTCTGGAAGAAGCCCACGCCGCAAGCGAGCAGCGGGTCAGCGAGCTGGAGACGGCGCGCGCGTCTTTGGAAGGCGAGCTTCAGGCGCTTCGCGAGCAGGCCCACGCGGTGGAGGAGCGGGCTGCTGCGGCCGCCGGGGAGCTCGCTTCGTTGGCCCAGGCGCTCGAGGCCGCGAACGCGCGTGCCGATGACGAGGCGGGCCGGGTTCGCGCGCTCGAGGACGAACTCTCCGGTCTCCGGGCCAGCCTCGAGGACACGACCTCCCGCGGATCGGCCGAGCTCGAGGCCCTTCGGGCCGAGCGGGCTGCGCTCCAGGCCGAACTGGAGACGGCTCGCGCTGAGCTGACCGCCTCCCGCGGCGACATCCACGCGCTGGAAGACCGCCATCAGGACGCCGTGCAGGCCCGTGATCGGGCGCTGCGCGAACTCGAGGCGCTGGAGGAGGCCGCACGCGAGACCGCGGCCTCCCATGCGAAGGCCCTGCAGGCGTCGCTCGATGAGCGGCTCGAAGCCGAGGCGTCGTTGCAGGCGCAACTGAATGCGCAGGCCGAGCAGCTCGAGGCCGCGCGCGAGGCGCACGACTCCCTCCGCACCCAGGCTGACGAGGAGACCGCATCCCTGCGCGCGCGGCTGGAGACCGTGGAGGCTTCACTCGAGGAAGCCGGGGCCCTGCGCTCCAGCCTCGAGGTGGAGGCGGCTGAACGCGCCGCGCGGATCCAGGAGCTCGAGACGCAGGGACGGGAGGCCGAGGCCGAGCTGCAGCGTCTGCGTCACGCCCTTGAAGCGGAGGGTCGCTCCGCGGAGCAGGAGGTCGCCGGACGGGAGGCACGCATCCGCGAGCTGGAGGCTGCGCGCGAAGAGCTCGAGTCTGAGCGGTCGCGGCTGGAGGCCTCCCTCCAGGCACGGGCCGACGAATTCGAGCAGCTGACGGCGCAGCACGCCGAGGAGCAGCGCACGTTCCGCGAGCGGACCGAGCAGCTGGAAGGGGCGCAGCAGTCCGCCGCCGA
>CAZCWA010000681.1:0-2152 GCA_964502265.1 uncultured Myxococcaceae bacterium
GCCACCAGCGTCGCGCTGTTCGTCTGCTCGCCCGTTCGCAGCAGGTACTTGCCGAGGACGAAGTTGCCCACCGCCGCCGCCGCCGCGAGCCCGAGGCCCGCGTCCATCTGCCGCAGCTCCACGCCGAAGATGAGCGCGCGGATTGCCGTATAGAGGATGAGGACCGCAGCGAACGCGACCAGCCCGCCCTCGAACGCGGCGGAGAGGAACTCCACCTTGCCGTGGCCGTACGGGTGGTCCTTGTCGGCCGGCTTCTCGGCGAAGCGCACCGCGAAGAACGCGAACAGGGCCGCCAGCACGTTGACCACCGACTCGAGCGCGTCCGACAGGAGCGCGGTGGAGCCGCTGAGGTAGGAGGCGAGCAGCTTGCCCCCGAAGATGGCGATCCCGGCCACGACCGAGATCGTCGTCGCCAGCCTGCGGCGGTGCGGGTCCCTGGGGCCTTCACCTCTGGGCTGCACCACGCCGCTGGGCTTCACCGCGCCACTCTGAGGCTGCACCTCACGTCCTCCCGTCACGATCCGCCCTTCGTCATCCGTCCCGCACCTGCGCGGGATCTGCGCCTGCCGTCCGCGAGCGCGCAAGAAGTGCGCGGGCCTCGGCGCCCTCTCGTCCTGCATTCATCCAACGAGCGCAAGCCGCTGCACACGGCGCACCACGGGCGCAGGACGTGCAAGCGGGCCGCACCATGATGCTTCCCGAGCCCTACCGCATCCGCAGCGTCGAGCGGGTGCGCCTGCCCACCCGTGACGAACGCAAGGCCGCGCTGCAGAAGGCCGGCTACAACCTCTTCCGCCTCCGCGCGCGAGACGTCTTCATCGACCTGCTGACGGACTCGGGCACCGGCGCGATGAGCGACCACCAGTGGGCGGCGCTCCACGAGGCGGACGAGAGCTACGCCGGCAGCGAGAGCTGGGAGCGGTTCCGGGACGCGGTGCAGAAGGTCACCGGCTTCCCCGAGATCATCCCCGCGCACCAGGGCCGCGCCGCGGAGCGTATCCTCCTGGAGACGATCCTCCGGCCCGGCGATGCGGCGGTCTCCAATGCCCTCTTCGACACCACCCGCGCGAACGTGGAGCGGATGGGCGCACGGGGGATCGATCTCCCCACGGCGCAGGGGATGGACCCGGCGGACCCCAATCCGTTGAAGGGCGCCATCGATCTGCAGCGGCTCGCCGAGGCGCTCGAGCAGGAGCCGGTGCGCTGCGTCATCCTCACCTGCACAGCGAACGGCACCGGCGGTCATCCGGTCCCTCTGGCCAACGTGCGCGAGGCCTCTGACCTCTGCCGCGCGCGCGGGGTGCCGCTGTTCATCGACGCGGCGCGCTTCGCGGAGAACGCGGCGCTGCTCTCGCGGCGGGATCCGGAGTGCAGAGGGCGCCCGGCCGCGGAGATCGCGCGCGCGATCTTCGATCTCGCCGACGGTTGCCTGATGAGCGCCAAGAAGAACGGGCTCGCGCACATCGGCGGCTTCCTCGCGCTGCGTGATCCGAAGCTCGCCGAGCGGCTGCGCCAGAACCTCATCGTCACCGAAGGGTTCGAGACCTACGGCGGGCTCGCGGGCCGGGACCTGGACGCGATCGCGATCGGGCTGGAGGAGGCGCTCGACGAGGAGCTGCTCGCGCACCGGCTGGACCAGGCGGAGGGGCTGCACCGGATGCTCGAGGAGCGGGGCGTGCCGGTGGCGCAGCCTCCCGGCGGTCACGCGGTGTACGTCGACGCGGCGGCGCTCCTGCCGCACCTGCGCGCGGAAGACCTCCCCGGCCAGGCGGTGGCGCTGGCGCTCTACGTGGAAGGGGCGGTCCGCGCCTGCGAGGTGGGGACCCTGATGTTCCCCGGACGGCCCGCGGGCGCGCCCGAGCTGGTTCGCCTCGCCATCCCGTGGCGGACGTACACCCAGTCACACCTGCAGTATGTTGCCGATTCCCTCGGCCGGATCGTCGCGCAGCGGCGGTCCCTGGGGGCGGTGCGGATCGTCGAAGCACCGGAGGTCCTGCGTCACTTCCGGGCGGTTATGGTTCCTGCGTGATTGCCACGCTCCGTGACCGCGTCCGAGACCGCATCCGAGACGTCCCCGACTTCCCGAGGAAGGGCATCGTCTTCAAGGACATCACCCCGGTGCTCGCGGACCCGCCGCTGTTCCGCGAGGTGG
>CAZCWA010000682.1:0-2136 GCA_964502265.1 uncultured Myxococcaceae bacterium
ATCCTCGCCGAGACCGCGAAGGCCCCGTTCGACGTGGTCTCGAACCCGGAGTTCCTGAAGGAGGGCGCCGCGGTCGACGACTTCCTCAAGCCGGACCGGGTGGTGATCGGCGCGGAGACCGAGCGGGCGATGAAGCTGATGGGCGAGCTCTACGCGCCCTTCGTCCGGACCGAGAAGCCGATCCTCTTCATGGACCCGAAGTCCGCGGAGCTGACGAAGTACGCCGCCAACGCGATGCTGGCCACGCGCATCTCGTTCATGAACGACATCGCCTGCCTGTGCGAGAAGGTCGGCGCGGACGCGGACATGGTGCGCAAGGGGATGGGGGCGGACAAGCGCATCGGCTATCCGTTCCTCTTCCCCGGCATCGGCTACGGGGGCTCCTGCTTCCCCAAGGACGTGAAGGCGCTGGTGGCCTCGGCGCGGGATCACGGCATCGAGTTCGACCTGCTCCGCGCGGTGGAGCGCACCAACGAGCGCCAGAAGCGGGTCCTGCTCACCAAGGCGCTGAAGCACTTCGGCGGTGACCTCGCCGGGAGGACGTTCGCGGTGTGGGGCCTGGCGTTCAAGCCGAAGACCGACGACATGCGCGAGGCGCCGGCGGTGGAGCTGATCGAAGGGCTCATCGGCAAGGGCGCGCGCGTGCAGGCGTATGACCCGGTGGCGAGGGAGGTCGCGGAGCGGCGCTTCGGCGATCGCGTGCTGATCGCGCAGGACGCCTACGGGGCCATCGAGGGAGTGGACGGGCTCTTCCTCTGCACCGAGTGGAACGACTTCCGGCGCCCGGACTTCGACCGGATGAAGTCGCTGATGCGTGGACACGTGATCTTCGACGGACGCAACCTCTTCGATCCGAAGACGATCCGCGCGGAGGGCTTCGACTACTACGGCATCGGCCGGACGTAGACGTCGCGCCGCGGAGTCTGCTAGCGAAGCGCTCCATGGCCAGGTTCGAGGTCTTCATCCCCGCCGCGGACGAGTCCGGCTTCAACGTCACCTTCCGCGTCGATGCCGCCAACTGGATGGCGGCGCTGAAGACCGGCCTGCAGAAGCTCGGCGAACAGGGCAACAGCACCAAGAACGTCCTCGTCGACATCCAGGACGACGAGTCGGTCCACGTGACGGATCCCGCCTCGGGGCGCGTGTTCCACATCCGCGAGCTCGCCCCGCCGGCGGCGGCCGCGGAGACCGCCCCCGAAGCACCCGCCGGGATCGCCGAGAACGCGGAGGCGAACACGATCGCCGCCCGCGACGAGGGCACCGACGAGTGGGAGCCTCCACAGCCACAAGCAGAGCCGCAGCCACAGCCACAGCCACAGGCAGAGCCGCCCGCGCCGCCGCCCCGGGAGGCGGTCACGATCATCGAGCCGCGGCCTGCGCCTGCCCCGGTGCCGGCGGAGGCGGAGCCGGAGGACCTCAGGAAGACGATCGTCGAGCCGCGCGCGCCGGGCCGGGTGGAGCCGGAGGCGGTGGTGGAGCTGAAGGCGCCCAGCCGCCCCATCACCGGGAAGATCGGCCGCGCGCCGCAGCGCAACCGGAAGGAGCAGATCGAGGACCTGCTCGCCGAGGTCTTCGAGCGCGTGCAGGATGTCTACGCGCAGAAGGATCGGCAGGCGGCGCTCTACTATCTGCTCGACCTCGCGCTGGAGAAGATCCCCGCCGAGGCCGGAACGGTCTTCGGGGCGGACGCGTCCACCGGCGACCTCACCTTCGAGGCGGTCCGCGGTCCGAAGGCGAAGGAGCTGCAGACGGCGAAGCTGACCATCCCCGCGGGGAGCGGCGTGGCGGGGTTCTGCGCGCTCGAGGGCGTGGCGATCGCGCTCTCCGACATCCAGAAGGATCCCCGCTACTACTCGGTGGTCGCGCAGCGGGTGAACTACACGCCGAAGAGCGTGCTCTGCGCGCCGTTGATGAGCGGGGACGGGCGCACCTTCGGCTGCCTGCAGATCCTCAACCGGCAGGACGGGCCGCAGTTCACCGAGGTGGAGATGGGGCTCGCCACGTACATCGCCAGGCAGGGCGCGGCGTACCTCGAGAGCCTCTAGCAGCGCGGGCTACGGCCCCATCAGCTCGTCGAGCAGCACGGTCGCGTAGGACCCGCGCGGCAGGGTGAAGCGCAGCGTGACGACCCCCTCC
>CAZCWA010000683.1:0-2131 GCA_964502265.1 uncultured Myxococcaceae bacterium
CTGGTGCTGGAGGAGCTGGAGCACGCGAAGAAGCGCGGCGCCACGATCCTCGCGGAGCTGGTGGGCTACGGCGCGAACTCGGACGCGTACCACGCCACGGCGCCTGCGCCGGAGGGTGAGGGCGCGGCCCGTTGCATGAAGCTGGCGCTGCAGTCGGCGGGGATGAAGCCCGAGGAGGTCGGCTACATCAACGCCCACGGCACCTCCACGCCGTTCAACGACGAGAACGAGTCGAAGGCGATCAAGACGGTCTTCGGCGAGCACGCGAAGAAGCTGGCGGTGAGCTCCACCAAGTCGATGACCGGGCACATGCTCGGCGCCGCGGGCGGGGCGGAGGCGGTGATCAGCGTGCTGGCCATCACCCGCGGTGTCCTGCCCCCGACCATCAACCTCGAGAACCCGGATCCGGAGTGCGACCTGGACTATGTCCCCAACCAGGCGCGCGAGCTGCGCGTGGACGCCGCAATGAGCAACTCCTTCGGGTTCGGCGGCACCAACGCGGTGCTGCTCTTCAAGCGGTTCCAATAGGAGGCGTGTGAACACGGTCGCTCGGGTCTCGGTCCTCGTCTTCCTGGCCGGGTTCGCTGTCGTGGGCTGCGGCCCCGGCATCCCGGGCGATCTGATCACCACCACCGAACCGTTCGGCCGCGGGCTGGATCAGTCCGCGGACCGGCTCTTCTGGCACGGCGACACGTCCATCTGGTCGGTCCCCAAGTCCGGCGGCGAGCCCACGGAGCTGGCGTCCGGGCAGCGGCCGATGTCCCTGCGCGTTGCAGGCGTGGACGTGTGCTGGATGAACCGGGAGGGCGAGTGGGCGGTGCGCTGCGTCCCCCAGTCGGGCGGCGAGGTGCGGACCCTGGCCACCCAGCCGGACAGCGAGTTCACCGTGCGGCCCATGGCCACCGATGGGACGTATCTCTACTGGTCCACCAGCGCGCGGAAGATCCGACGGGTGGCGCTGGCGGGCGGCGAGGCAGAGGACTTCTCCCCGGTGGACGCGGAGAGCGCGGCAGTGGCGGTGACGCCCGAGGGCGAGGTCTTCGCCTCGGACCTTCGCGGCATCGTCCGTCTGCCGGGTGGCGGTGCGGAGCCAGTGCGCATCGCGGGAGGCGCGTCGGTGGTGCCTTCGGGGCTCGCGCTGAGCAATCCCCCGGACGACTTCGTGTACTGGACCGAAATAGGCCTCTCCGCGCGCGACGGGCTGGTGCTGCGGGCGCCGAAGGGTGGCGGGGACATCGTCCTGCTCGCGCGGCGGCAGACCCTGCCTTCGGAGCTCGCGGTGGACGGCCAGCACGTGTACTGGGCCACCGGCGGCGGCACCGATCGGATCCGGCGGATCGGCACCAACGGGGGCCGGGAAGAGGACTTCGCCAACGGCGGCAACCAGGTGGGCCCTCCGGTGGTGGACGCGGAGAACGTCTACTGGCTGGACCCCGAGGGCGGGCTGCACCGGGCGGCGAAGTAGGCGGCCTGCGGCGCTCAACGGGCGTAGTCGCGAAGGGCGCGCGCCTGTAACCTCGGCGGCCATGTCCCGTGAAACGTTGATGCAAGCGCTCCGGCCGGTGTTCGACGCGGTGGCGGAAATCGATCTCCACGACCCGGAGGCGGCGGCGAAGCTGGAGGCGCGGCTGCCCCTCGATGGCGAGGTGGTGCAGGGCCTCCGGAACCTCGTGCGCGAGGGCGTGACCGCGGGCTGGCTGTGCGACCGCGAGCACGAGGGCGTGCGTTTCTGCCGGCTGACCAAGGCGAACGAGGGCACCCGCGGGTTCTCGGTGGACGTGGTCCACATGAACGCGCCGGGCCCCGGGCACACGCACCCCAACGGCGAGGTGGACCTCTGCTTCGGCGTGGAGGGCGAGCCCACCTTCGACGGCCGCGCGCCGGGCTGGACGGTCTATCCGCCGGGCTCGTGGCATGTGCCGTCGGTGCAGGGCGGGGTGATGGACATCCTCTACCTGCTCCCGGAAGGCGCGATTCAATTCGGGCCCAGGCCGTCGTCGCAGGCGCAGGCGTAAGCGCAGGGCCCCTTTTCCGGAGACACACACATGCACATCGTCATCGCTTCCGATCACGCGGGCATCGCCCTCAAGGCAGAGCTGCTCGAGGTCCTGAAGGAGAAGGGCCACACGGC
>CAZCWA010000684.1:0-2131 GCA_964502265.1 uncultured Myxococcaceae bacterium
CCTTGAGCCGAGCAAGGAGGCTCGCCCGATCGATTGCGTCCTCCTCCGGCGTCTCCGCGATCATGCGCTCGACCAGGTTCTTCTCCCCGAGCAGATGAAAGTATTCGGCCCGGTTCATGGAAGTTCCTCCCTGGTCGCCAGGCTTGCCAGCGTGGCGGCAGCCCCTTCATCTTCCACAGGCGCGAGGTCGACCTGGATGAATCCCTTCCACTGCTGCGTGCGCCGGTGGGACCAGACGCTGTACCAGTACGCAGTTCGCTTCGTGAGCCTCTCGGCATCCATACCCAGGCTCTCGTAATACCCGTCCACGAAGTAGGCTTCTTTCACCCCTGCGTGGTCGAACAGGGGCGGATTCGCGGTGAAGACGTCCTGCTGCGTGCGGCCGCGTGGCAGGCGATAGAACGTCACCACATCAATGTCTCGCGGTGGCCGCCCTTCGATGCGCTCGACGTGCTCGAGGAAGCTGCCGTCCAGCCACTGAAATCCAGCAGTCAGACCTGCCGCGTGAAGCGCGGATCGGTACCGCAAGAGCCCATCAAGGATCGCCTGCCGTTCGGGCGTATTCCCGAAGCGCAGCACGCAGTCCGTCAGCGGGACGATGTAGGGCGATCGCTCCGTCGACACCGGCTGTGATGCATCGACCGGCGGGAGCACGCCGTCGGCGGTCCACGCGGGAATGGCAATCCGGGTCATGGGCGATTCCTCACCTGCTCCGCAGCGTCATCACACGCCTCTTGTAACTGAGCCCGCCCAATACCGTCATCCGCCGGCACCACTCACCCCGAGACGGTGACCTTTCGCACGCCCTTCGCGGTGAGCAGCGGCGGGAGCCTCTCGCGCTGATCGCCTTGCAGCACGATGGCGCCCTCGGTCACCCGGCCGCCGCACCCGAGCGACTGCTTGAGCGACTTGAGCCACGCCTCCAGCTCGCGCTCGGGCAGCTCCAGCTTCTCCACCACGGTGGCCTCCTTGCCGCCGTGGCCCTTGCGCTCGTAGCGCACCACCGCGCGCGCAGGGCCCTTCGCCTTCGTGGCGGTGGCGGTGGCGGTGGCGGACCCCGCAGACGCCGACGCGGCGGGCGCCGGGGACTGACCCTCGGGCACCGCGCCGCGCAGACGCTCCAGCTCTTCCTTCCAGCCCACGCTAGTGGTTGTGGCCGTGGTGCTCGCCGGGGCCGTGGTTGTGGCCCGCGTGCGGATCCAGCGCCCTCGGCTGCGGCAGGGTGCGGAAGGCGGGCGAGTTGGCGTTCCCGCCGGTGAGCGAGAGCGCGTAGAGCAGCGGCCCCGCGGCGCCGGCCATGGTCTCGCGGCCGTTGACCACCAGCAGCGGCGTGCCCTGCGGGTTGAAGCGCATCGCGTACTCGATGTCCTCCTGCAGCTTCCTGTCCGTCTCCGGGCTGGCGATGCAGGCCTCGAGATCCTTGCGGCTCATGCTCCCCGACGACGCGACCTGGAGGACCTTCTCCTTCGTCAGGCCCTGCTGGTTGGCGAAGATCTGATCGCGCAGGGTCCAGAAGTCCTTCTGGGGCTCGAGGCAGATGGTGGCCTTCGCCGCCGCGCAGCGGATGCCGAGCTTGTCGCTCATCTGCACGTGCGGGTTGCACTCGCTGTCGAGGGGGAAGTTCCGCGCCTCGATGGAGAGCGCGCCCTCGGGCGCCACGCGCTTGAGCTCCTTCATGGTGTCGTTGAGGTAGCGGCAGGCACCGCAGCGGAAGTCCACCCACTCCACCACCTTCACCGGCGCGGACGCGGCGCCGTAGATGCGGCGGGCGGCGGGCGCGGGCTGCGAGGGCGTGGACGACCCGGCGTACATCGCGATCCCGTTGCTCACCATCTGCCGCTCCTGGGGCGACAGGCTCGCGAGGAACTGCGCGATCGCCTGGTCCTCGGCGGAGAGGGCCGCGTGCGGATTGGACTGCGCCTGGGTGCTGCCCGGCGGGGTCGCCGCGGTGCCCTGCGTGCCGGCGGAGGGCTGCGCGGGGTTGGACGCGGGCAGCTTCGCCAGCGCGGAGCCGGACGTCGAGGCGCCGCCGGACTTCGGGGTGGCGATGCCCGGCCCGAGCGCGACGAGGTAGGCTGCGACCATCAGGCCCGCGGTCCACATCGCGCCGGTCTTGAAGCCGTCACCCTTC
>CAZCWA010000685.1:0-2112 GCA_964502265.1 uncultured Myxococcaceae bacterium
GATCCAGGCCTTCGCCCCGCGCGGGATCATCCTCTCCGGGAGCCCGTGGTCGGTGGATGCGCCCGGCGCCCCGCGCTGCGATCCCGGCGTGTTCGACGCAGGCGTCCCGGTGCTGGGCATCTGCTACGGCCTGCAGCTCCTCTCGCGGCTGCTGGGCGGGAAGGTGGACAAGAGCGCCAAGCGCGAGTTCGGCCCGGCGGAGATCGAGGTCAGCCAGGCCCGCGGGCCGCTCGCCGCGTTCAAGGCCGGCGACAAGGTGAAGGTGTGGATGAGCCACGGGGACCGCGTGGAGGCGCTCCCGCCCGGGTTCGTCTCCATCGCGCACACCGATCACTCGCCCTTCGCCGCCGCGGCGCACGAGACCCGGCCCATCTTCGGCGTGCAGTTCCACCCCGAGGTCGTCCACACGCCGCAGGGCAAGGAGATGCTGCGCGCGTTCCTCTTCGAGACCTGCGGGCTGTCCGGCAACTGGTCGATGAAGAGCTTCGCCGAGGAGGCGATCGACGCCATCCGCCGCCAGGTGGGCGAAGGCCGGGTGGTGTGCGGGCTCTCCGGCGGCGTGGACAGCTCGGTGGCCGCGGTGCTCATCCACAAGGCGATCGGCGACCGGCTGCAGTGCATCTTCGTGGACAACGGCGTCATCCGCACCGGTGAGCGCGCACAGGTCGAGGAGCTCTTCCGGGGCCGCTTCCACATCCCGCTGATGGTGGTGGACGCGCAGGACCGCTTCCTCGCGAAGCTCGCGGGCGTCACCGACCCGGAGCAGAAGCGGAAGATCATCGGCCGCGAGTTCATCGCCGTCTTCGAGGAGGCC
This sequence comes from uncultured Myxococcaceae bacterium, assembly GCA_964502265.1. GTDB lineage: Bacteria > Myxococcota > Myxococcia > Myxococcales > Myxococcaceae > JAFAFL01. The sequence goes on from CAZCWA010000685.1 coordinate 815, forward strand.
GCGGCGGAGGTGCAGGACGCGCGGTTCCTCGCGCAGGGCACGCTGTACCCGGACGTGATCGAGTCCGTCTCCACCAAGGGCCCTTCGGCGACGATCAAGAGCCACCACAACGTGGGTGGCCTTCCGGACGTGATGAAGCTCGAGCTGGTGGAGCCTCTGCGCGAGCTGTTCAAGGACGAGGTCCGCGCGCTGGGCCGTGAGCTGGGCTTGCCGGAGGAGATGGTGGGCCGCCAGCCGTTCCCCGGACCGGGCCTCGCCATCCGGGTGCTGGGCGAGGTGACGCGGGAGAAGCTCGCGCTGGTCCGCGCCGCCGACGTGATCGTCCAGGAGGAGATCCGCAACGCCGGGCTCTACAAGGAGCTGTGGCAGGCCTTCGCGGTGCTCTTGCCGGTGCAGAGCGTGGGCGTGATGGGAGACGAGCGGACCTACGAGTACACCGCCGTGCTGCGCGCGGTGACCAGCGTGGACGGCATGACTGCCGACTGGGCGCGGCTGCCGTACGAGGTGATGGAGCGCATCTCCTCGCGGGTGATCAACGAGGTTCGTGGCATCAACCGGATGGTCTACGACATCTCGTCGAAGCCGCCGGCCACGATCGAGTGGGAGTAGGGCGGGGACCCAGGCCACTGGACGCCGTGCTGCACTGAGGGGCCACTCGCCGCCCCGGGCGTGCGCGCCCCTGCCCGCACATGAGACGGCGGCGACAGCGCGGCGTTCCCTCCGCCGCGCCGCCGCCACCGAACTGCTTCCTTCTTCCGCTACGCCGTCAGCTTCCGGCGCCGCGAGCGGCCAGCGAACGCGAAGCCGATGAAGGCGAGCGCGGGCACCAGCCCCATCCCGTTGCCGGAGGTCGAAGCGCAGCCACAGCCGCCCCCGGTGGGCTCCTGGGGTTCCTCGGGCTGCTCGGTGACTGTCACGGTGAAGGTGCAGGTGCCCTCGTTCCCGGCCGCGTCCGTCGCGGTGACGGTCACCTCCGTGGCGCCGACCGCGAAGGTCCCACCCGAGGCGTGGCTGTAGCGGAGCGCCGGGGCCTCTGCGGTGTCGTCGGTCGCGGTGGCGGCGGCGTACTCCACCGCCGCGCCGTCCTCGCCGGTCGCCACCGCGCTCACGTCCTCGGGGCAGCTCACCGCGGGGGCGGTGTCGTCGCCGAAGGTGAGCACCACGTCGAAGGTGCAGGTGGCCTCGTTGCCCGCCGCGTCGGTGGCGGTGACGGTCACGGCGGTGGTGACCACCGGGAACACCGAGCCACTGGCGTGGCTGTAGGCCAGCGAAGGCGCCTCGCCCGAGTCGTCGGTGGC
>CAZCWA010000686.1:0-2111 GCA_964502265.1 uncultured Myxococcaceae bacterium
TTCGTTGACAATCCCCGGGGGGAGCCGTATAGGCCCCCCCTCTTTCACGGAGTATTTGAAATGGCCGTCGTCCTTCGTCTCGCCCGTGCGGGTGCCAAGAAGAACCCGTACTACCACGTCGTCGCCACCGACTCGCGGAACCCGCGGGACGGGAAGTTCATCGAGGCCATCGGCGCCTACGACCCGAACCTGAACCCGCCGAAGATCGCGTTCAACGCGGACCGGCTGGACTACTGGCTGAAGACCGGCGCCCGCCCGTCGGAGACGGTGGCGGACCTGATCAAGCGCGCCGCCAAGGCCGCCCCGGTCACCCAGGCGTAGAGCGCTTGGAAGATCTGGTCACCTACATCGCCCGGGCCCTGGTGGATCGGCCGGAGCAGGTAGCGCTGCGCGCGTCCGAAGTGGAGGGCGCCACGCTCTACGAGCTCCAGGTCGCGCCGGAGGACGTGGGCAAGGTGATCGGCCGTGACGGCCGCACCATCAACGCCGTCCGGACCCTGGTGTCCGCCGCCGCGCAGCTCAAGGGCGTGAAGGCCCGGCTGGAGATCCTCGACGACCGGAAGACCGCCGGCGCGTCGGGCGGTGAGGCGCCGGCGCAGGATCCGTCCGCGGCCGAGCCGCAGGTGCCGTGAGCGCCCAGCGTCCCCCGCACCTGCAGGTCGGCTACATCGCCCGGGCGCACGGCCTGCGAGGCGAGGTGGCGGTGAAGACCTTCGATCCCGCCTCGGAGGTGCTGCTCGAGGTCGAGCGCATCCACCTGCGAGGCAAGGACGGGAAGGTGAGCGACCTTCGCATCGTCGAGTCGCGGAGCACCTCGAAGGAGGTCCTGCTCGCGTTCGACGGGGTGCCGGACCGCACCGCCGCCGAAGGGCTGGTGGGCGGCACCGTGTTCGTGTTCCGGGAGGACCTCGAGCCGCCGGCAGAGGAGGACGACGAGTACTTCCTCGGCGACCTGCTGAACCTCGTGGCGGTGGACGAGGCCGGCAACCGGGTGGGCACGGTGGAGGAGGTCTGGAGCCACTCGGACGTGCCCACACTGGTCATCCGCGAGGGGAAGGTGGAGCACCTGCTCCCTTTCATCGACCAGTTCGTGCCCGCGGTGAAGCTCGACGAGGGCCGGGTGGTGGTGCGCCTGCCGGAGCTCGAGGCGTAGGTCATGCTCCGCTTCGAGGTGCTGACGCTGTTTCCCCGGATGATCACCGGGTATGCGCAGGAGAGCATCCTCGGCAAGGCGCAGGAGAAGGGCCTGCTGGAGGTGCACGCGCGGGACATCCGCGAGCACGCCTTGGGCAAGCACCGGGTCTGCGACGACGCGCCGTACGGCGGCGGGGCCGGGATGGTGATGAAGCCCGAGCCGGTGGTGGCGGCGATCGCCGCGGCAAAGGCGAGGCTGCCCGAGGCGAAGGTGCTGCTGATGAGCCCGCGCGGCGCCCGGTTCGACCAGGCGATGGCGCGCGAGCTTTCGGGGATGGGGGAGCGCGGGGTGGTGCTGGTGTGCGGGCGCTACGAGGGCCTGGACGAGCGGATCCTGCGGCACGTGGACGGGGAGGTCTCGCTGGGAGACTTCGTGCTCACCGGGGGCGAGCTGGCGGCGCTGGCGGTGGTGGACGCGGTGGCGAGGCTGCAGCCGGGCGTGCTGGGGAACGAGAGCTCGCCGGTGCGAGAGAGCTTCGAGGAAGGGTTGTTGGAGTACCCGCAGTACACGCGCCCGCCGGTGTTCGAAGGCGAGGGCGTGCCTGCGGTGCTGCAGAGCGGGGATCACGCGCGGATCGCCCGCTGGCGCAGGTGGCAGGCGCTGCAGCTCACGAAGTCGCGCAGACCGGACCTCTTCGAGCGCCTGGAGCTCTCGGAGGCGGACCGCAAGCTGTTGGGCAGGGCTGAATCGGACTTGTAGGCGCGCGGGGGCTTTGCTAGAGACGCCGCCTCGTTTTTCCTTCTGGAGTATCCAATGCGTCGTGCTGCGCTCGAACACGTCGAGAACAAGTTCCTCCGCCCCGAAGTGACGGACTTCCGCACCGGGGACACCGTCCGCGTCTTCTGGAAGGTCCGCGAGGGCGACAAGGAGCGCGTCCAGCCGTTCGAGGGCGTCGTCATCCGCAAGACCAAGGGCC
>CAZCWA010000687.1:0-2093 GCA_964502265.1 uncultured Myxococcaceae bacterium
GGTGAGCAGATCCGCCCTGCCTGCGGCGGCCGTTCGTGGACAGGTGTCCCGCCGGCCGCCGCGGGCGGGGTTCATGTCTTTGTGAGCCTGGAGGTGGCCGCCATGTTGGAGAAGCGTGTGCCGCAGCGGTTGGGACGTGCCGCTGAGTCGCTGACGGTGTCGGAGCGGGTCGGCCATGAGGCCGTGGAGGCGCTGGCCCCCGAGTGGGAGGACCTGTACCGCGCGTCCGGCGCGCCCGTCTTCAGATCGCCGGCGTGGCTGGTGCCGTGGACCCGCCGCATCGCACCCCAGGTCGAGCCGCGGCTGGTGTGCGTGCGCGACGCGGGTGGAAAGCTGGTCGGTCTGCTCCCGCTGGGGGCGGAGACGGTGCGCGCCTTCGGACGGCGCGTGCGACGACTCACCATGCTGGGCGACACCCACGTGGGCAGTGACTTCCTGGACGTGCTCGCGCGCCCCTCGGATGCGGCGGAGGTGGCGCGGGTGGTGGCGCTGCACCTGCGCGACACGGTCGCCGGATGGGACGTGTTGGATCTTCCGGACCTGGACGGCACCTCGGCGACGCCGGGGCACCTGCGGGCGGCGCTGGGTGAGGCGGACTTCGCCTGGGAGCAGACGCCGCGCTTCACCTGCCCCTGGACGCCGCTCGAGCCCCACGGGGACTTCGACCGCTTCCTCTCCGGAACGGCGCGGCGTGACAACTTCCGCAGGCGCCTGCGCTGGTTCGAGCGTCAGCCGGGCTTCCGGGTGGAGGTGACGCAGGAGCCGGACCAGCTCGAGCCCGCGGCCTCGGCCTTCTTCATGCTCCATCGGATGCGGTGGGCGGCCGACGGCGGCAGCCAGGGGATCCGGGGATCCGGGGTGGAGTCCTTCCACCGTGAGGCGATGGAGCGCCTGGCCGCGCGGGGATGGCTGCGGCTGTCCACCCTGTGGCTGGACGACACGCCCCTGGCGAGCGTCTACGGCATCGCGCAGGGCGGCAGCTTCATCTTCTACCAGTCCGGCTACGACCCTTCGTGGAAGGCCCGGAGCCCGGGTCTGGTGCTGCTGGGCCTCACCTTCCGCGATGCGCTCGCCGAAGGTCTGACGTCCTACGAGTTCCTGCGCGGGACCGAGTCCTACAAGTCCGACTGGGCCCGGGAGGCCCGCCAGACCGTCTCGTTCCGGGTGACCCATCGCCATGGCCCGGGCGCCTGGCTCTCCCGGGCCGAGAACACCTCGGCCCGGGTGCGGGAGCAGGCCAAGAGGATGCTGCCGGAGACGGTGGTGGAGGCGGTCCGGCGGCGACGCCGACGCGCCTCGGCGATCGACGAGGTCTCCCCGGTGCGCCAGCGCGCGGGCTCCTGAGGTCAGGTCGCCTCAGGCCCCTGGAATGGGAGACACTCCTCAGGGAGAGGTGGATCCCATGGAGCAACGCCTTCCCCTGAAGGATGACGAGCGGGTGCTGGTGCTCACCGGCGCCGGCATCTCTGCCGAGAGCGGGGTGCCGACGTTCCGGGACGCGCGCGGACTGTGGCGCGAGCACCGCTTCGAAGAGGTCGCCTCTCCAGAGGGCTTCCAACGCAATCCCGCGCTGGTCTGGCAGTTCTACTCGGAGCGCCGCCGGGCGATGGAGGGGGTGGTGCCCAATGCGGCGCACCGCGCGCTGGTGGATCTCGAGGAGGTCCTGGGCGATCGCTTCCTGCTGGTCACGCAGAACGTGGACGGACTGCATCAGGCCGCAGGAAGCCGTCGGGTCATCAACCTGCACGGCGAGCTCTTCGTCACCCGCTGCGCCTCCTGTCGTGCGCCTCCCTTTGAAGACCGGACCCTCCACCTGGAGGGGCCCTTGCCCCGCTGTCCTTCGTGCGGCACGGGCCTGTTGCGTCCGCACATCGTGTGGTTCGGCGAGGTGCTCGACGAGGAGGCGCTGGCGCAAATCGACGCCTTCATGCACGCGGCGGGGCCGGACCTGCGCTTCCTGGCGGTGGGGACCTCCGGCGCGGTGTACCCGGCCGCCGCCCTGGTGCAGCTCGCGCGGCGCCACGGCGGTGAGACCTGGCTCATCAACGCCGAGGCCGCGGACAACCGGGACGCCTTCGATCACTTCACCCAGG
>CAZCWA010000688.1:0-2092 GCA_964502265.1 uncultured Myxococcaceae bacterium
GACGGCATCGTCTACGTGGACCACATCTCCTCCGAGGAGCGCGAGGTCATCCGCGGCCGGATGAAGAAGCTCCAGCAGGGCGGGGAGCGCCGGCTGGAGGCTTGACGCCGCGCTTCGGGCAGAGGTCCGCCACCACGCAGCGATCACACGCAGGCGCGCGCGCGGTGCAGGTTCTCCGACCGTGCCAGATGAGGAGCTGGTGGCCCTTGGTCCACCTGGGCTGTGGAACGAGCGCCTGGAGCTCGCGCTCCACCTTGTCCGGGTTCGTGTGTGCGCTCAGGCCCATCCGCTGGGAGAGGCGCAGCACGTGGGTGTCCACCGGGAAGGCGCACGGCTCGCCGAGGTGCATGCTGACCACGCCCGCCGTCTTGCGGCCCACGCCCGCCAGGGTCTCGAGCGTCTCCCGTGAGACGGGGACCTCGCCGCCGTGCTCGGACACCAGCGACTTCGCCGCGGCGATGAGGTTTCGCGCCTTGGATTGGTAGAGGCCGCAGGTCCGGATGAAGGACTCCAATTCGCGCAGGTCCGCCTCGGCGTAATCCTTCGCCGTGGGGTAGCGCGCGAAGAGCGCGGGCGTGACCATGTTCACGCGCTTGTCGGTGCACTGCGCCGAGAGCATCACCGCCACCAGCAGCTCGAGCGGCGTGGTGTAGTCGAGCTCGATGTGGGCCTCCGGCATCTGCGCGTCGAGGCGATCGAGGATCTTCACCGCCCGCTCGCTCTTCGCCCTCTTCGACTCCCGCGCCATGGGCCTTCCATACCGCGCGCGTGGTAACTTCGGTGCGTGTCGCCGCGCTGGATGCTCGTCGCCCTGCTGGGCGCTGCGCCGCTCTTCTCGCCGGGCTGCGTCACCTCACGACCGCAGAAGCTCACCTTCGAGGAGGCGTTTGGCCAGCCTTCCAGACCGCAGAAGGTCGCGCCCCGGCCGCAGTCCGCCGAGCCGGTCGATGTGCCCACCCACCTGCGGACCGAGCTGACGACCTTCGCGCTGCGCACGGCGCAGGTTCGCGAGCGGGCGACGACGGGCAGCGCGATGCCCCTCGAGCAGCAGGCGCACTGGGCGCGGGTGCTCGAGGGCGTGGAGGGCTTCCTGCGCAGGCCAGCGGAGGAGACGGACCTCCACGATGTGGCGCGCGCGCACGCGATCGTCGAGGCCGAGCTCCAGCGGGATGCACAGCACTTCGGAGAAGTTCCTCCGGCCCTGGCCGAGCGCGTCCTCGCGAGCGTGGCGCGATTGTCGGAGCGCGTGGTGGAGGTCCGCCGGAGGAGTGCCACCGCACGTGAAGAGGACGGTGCATGGGTCTGGCCCATCGAGCCGGTCTTCGTGACCAGCCTCTTCGGCGCGCGCGTGCACCCCATCCATCGGGACTGGCGGATGCACTCGGGGATCGACCTCAAGGCGCAGGCGGGCCAGCAGGTGAGGGCGGCCGCCTCGGGGAAGGTGGTGCGCGCGGGCTGGAACGGCGCCCACGGCATCCAGGTGGAGGTCGAGCACGCGAACGGGCTCACCACGCGGTACAGCCACCTCTCGGAGGTGTTGGTGGAGCGTGGGGCGTCGGTCGGACGCGGTGATCCGGTGGGGCTCGCGGGCCGCAGTGGCGCAGCGACCGGGGTGCACCTGCACTTCGAGGTCTGGCGCCACGGGGAGCCGACGGATCCGCTCGATGCGCTGGTGGACGCCGAGCCTCCTTCGATGTCGGCAGAAACGACGAGAGGCGCCGCCCGAACCGGACGACGCCTCCCTCCAGCCGCGCGCTGAAGGCGGCCGGTACACCGAGCCGAGACGAGTGGGACTACAGCGTGTCCTTCAGCTCCTTGGCGGGACGGAAGCCGATCGTCTTCGACGCCTTCAGCTTCATCATCTCGTTCGTCTGCGGGTTGCGGATCTTCCGCGCCTTGCGCGTGCGGATCGACCAGGTGCCGAAGCCCGGGTAGCTGAACCGCTCGTCCTTCTTCACCGCCTTGCCGATGTTCGCGAACACAACCTCCAGCACCTGCGCCGCCGCCTTCTTGGTCATGCGCGACTGGCTGGCCACCGCCTCGACGAGATCTGCCTTGGTCATGGGTCCTCCCTCCCTTGCCTGAAACAGGC
>CAZCWA010000689.1:0-2090 GCA_964502265.1 uncultured Myxococcaceae bacterium
TCTGGAGGTTCACCTGCGGCACCGGCAGCGAGGTCTTCGGCTGCGCGGGCGCCTTCGCCCCGGCCACCTTCAGCTTCTGGCCCACCCGGATCAGGTTCGGGTTCTTGATCCCATTGGCCGAAGCGATCGCGTTCACGGTCGTCCCGTAACGCGAAGCGATGTGAGAGAGGGTGTCGCCGGCTCTGACGGTGTAGGTGCTCAAGGTCGCTCTCCTGTGCTGTGCCCCGAGAGCGTTGTCGCGGGGAGGAGCGACCGAGTTGCGCCGCGGATCGATTTTCGATCGGCGGTGTCCGATATCAGGACACTACGGCAGGTACGTCCCGCGGATCCGCGAGATGACTTCGGGATGGAAGGGGTCAGAGGTGGTGGCGACCATGTAGACGCACACCGCCTGCTGGTTGGGCGGAGGCGCCGCGGCATGGGGCCCGAAGATCAATGCGCCGATCTGACGCTTGCCAGCCTGGCTGCCGGTGGCCGCCGGGATGATGCGGTCCTCGAGCGGCTTGTCGTTCGGGTTGCCGCCCGGTGCCCAGGTGAAGAGCGAGCACCAGCTCTGCGGATCGGTCTCGAAGCCCTCGCACGACACGAAGGGGTCCCCTCCGTCGATGGGTCCACAGGAGCCGGCGGGGGTCGGGCTCACCAGCCACTTCAGCTCCACGCTTTCGATCAGCAGGTCGGCGTTGCCGTTGTTCACCGCGCCCTCCACCCGATTCGGATTCGAGGGAATGGGCGTGGTGTTGATGTTCACCTCTGCCTCCGCCGCATGCGGCAGCTTCGACTGCCCGGTGAGCGTGGCCAGCAGCACGTTCGGCTGCCGGTTGTCGCCCTGGCGGGTCCAGATGATCTGCGCCTGGTCGGAGGTCTCGTCCAAGCAGTTGGCGGTGGCGGAGTAGACGGTCTCGACCGGCACGGCCTCGCTCATCGGCGAGAGCTCCGTGGTGGGGACGTTCCACTGGATCGCGGACGGCATGGGCGCGTTGGAGAACTGGAAGTCGGGGAGCGCGGGCACGCCGCCGTCGCACGCCCTGTCCACCGCCGCGCGGTACTGCATCGAGTAGCTCACCGGCGCGTTGCCCTCGTTCTTCACGTAGAACTGGCCCTTGAGCTGGTAGGGCGCGCCCTTGCACGGGTCGAACTCCGCGTCCGGCGGCGACACCAGCGAGTCACAGATCGCCGGCAGCGCGATGTTGAGCGAGTTGCCCGTCCCCATCTGCGCGTTCGGATCGGTGCAGGTCTCGAAGCCGGTGCCGTCGAGCTGGAAGCAGAGCCTCGGGACCGCGCGCACGCCGCGGCCGCTGAAGGGGATGACGAGCTCGCCGCCCTGCTCCTGCAAGAGCTCCACCCGGATCGCGCCGGGGATGGACTCGACCATGCTCTTCGGATCGAAGCGGAGCGTGGCCTGCGCCTGCCCGCCGGCGGGAATGTCCTTGCGCAGCGGCGCGAGGTCGCCGCTCACCGTGTCCGGCGTGTCCTCGGTGAACTCCACGCCCACCACGGTCAGCGTGTTGGTGCCGCCGTTGCGAATGGTGACGGTGGCGGTCTTGCTCTCGCCCACCCACACGTCGCCGAACGCGATCGGGTTCGGGTCCGCGGTGGCCACCGCCTGCACGCCGGTGCCGGAGAGGTTGATGCGGACCACCGGCCGCTCCGGATCGTCCGACGAGATGCGCAAGGTCCCGGTCTCGCGCTTGTCCTTCGCCACCGGGTTGAAGGTCACCGTGAGCTCGAGCTCCTGGCCCACGCCCACCGAAAGGGGCGCCTCCTCGAGCACGCCGAAGACGCTGTTGGAGACGTCCAGCTCGGCGAGGTTCAGGCTGTCGGTGCCGGCGTTGTAGATGACGAGCGTGCGCGTGTGCTCGACGCCGAGCTGCACGTGGCCGAAGTCCACCGCGCTGTCCCGCTCCTCGATGGAGGGATCGCGGCGCGTGGTCCCGGTTTCACAGCGGCAGGCCTGCGCGGCCAGCACCAGCGCAGCGAAGAGGGCGGCGCGAGAGAGGATCGTGTTCATCGTTCTTTCCTGACGGGGACCGCTGGAGCTAGAGCAGCTCGGGTTTCGGGGACCGGCCCATCAACTCCACCACCGCGGCCCG
>CAZCWA010000690.1:0-2090 GCA_964502265.1 uncultured Myxococcaceae bacterium
GCTCCCCTGTTCTCCGCGGTCTTCGCCCTGGCCGCCTCTCTTCAACTCGCCTGCGGCCCCCAGGCCGATCCTGAGCCACTGCCCGGCGGCGGGATCGACGCGGGCACCGAGCTCGGCCAGGACGCGGGCACCGAGCCGCCGGCGGACCCGGCGCCCGAACTCGGGACCGGCGACCTCTCGTCGGTGGAGCTGGTGGAGATAGCCAACGCCTCCCACCGGCTGCGGCGCCCGCGGGACCTCGACTTCAACCCGCGCGAGCCCGGGCAGCTCTGGGTCGTCAACGACGGCGACGACTCGATGACGATCATCGACAACGCGCCCTCGCCGGACCGGACGGTCATCGGCCGGCGCGACGGCAACTCCACCCACTTCATGCCCCGGCCGTCCTCCATCGCCTTCGGCGCGGACGCGACCACCATCGGCAAGCCGGGCACCTTCGGGACCTGCCACGAGTCGCGGAACACCTACGGCGGCACCGCGCAGCCGAACGACTTCATGGGCCCCGTGCTCTGGTCCTCCGCGCTCGACGTCTTCGCGGCGCAGGATCCAATCGGGCTCGGGTCGCACCTGGACATGCTCCACGGCAGCCCGAACTGCATGGGCATCGCCCACGAGCGCGACAACATCTACTGGGTCTTCGGCGGCAAGGCGCACACGGTGGGAGCGTCCTTCCAGAACCAGCACCTGCCCGCGCCCGCGATCGTGAAGTACGACTTCGCGCACGACCACGGCGTGGGCCTGGACGACCACGCGGACGGCGAGATCTACCAGTACCTCACGAACGAGGTCTCGCGCATCGAGGGCATCCCCAGCCACCTCGAGTTCGACAAGGAGACGAAGGAGCTCTTCATCGCCGACACCGGCAACGCGCGCATCGCGGTGCTCGACACGACCAGCGGCACGCTCGGCCGGCCGCTGCGGGGTCAGGAGCCGCTGGTGGCCTACAACATGATGGACGACGCGGTCCTGCACACGGTGGTGCCGGCCTCCTCGGGCATGGTGGACAGGCCGAGCGGCATCGCGCTGCGCAACGGGCTCGTCTACGTGTCGGACAACTCCACCTCGTGGATCACCGCCTTCGATCGCAAGACCGGCGAGCGGGTGAAGACGCTCGACACGAAGCTGCCCACCGGCTCGCTGGCCGGCATCCAGTTCGGCCCGGACGACAAGCTCTACTTCGTGGACATGATCGGCAACCGGGTGCTGCGGATCGACCCGAAGCCGTAGCCGCGACACAGCCTGCAACGCAAGACGGCCGCCTCGTTCACACGGGGCGGCCGTTCTCGTTTCTCCCGCGGAAAGGTGTCAGCCCTGCGAGACGTCCAGCGACGGGGGCGAGAGCGCGGCGGCGGCCACCGAAGCGGCGGCGGCCGCAGCGGCCCGGGGCCCGAAGAGCGGCTTGTCCCCGAGCTCGCCGAAGCGGCCCTGCAGCAGGCTGGTGAGGCCCACGTAGAGGAAGCCGGTCTGGAAGAGCAGCAGGAACGGCACCGACGCCCAGATGTCGTGGTCCACCGCGAACCAGACGGCGCCGGTGAAGTACAGCCCGAGCGCGGTCTCGAAGATCGAGGTGACGGTCTTGTCCCCGAGGTAGCTCTTCTTCACCGCCACGCGGAGCACCTTGCCCTCCGCGCCGGTCTTCGGCGTGCGCGTGAAGGGCGACTGCTGTCCGAGCAGCGCCTCCACCACCGCCCGCGCGTTGTTCACCGCGAGCCCGATGCCGAGGCTCATCAGGAAGGGCAGGTACTTCACCCGCTCCCACAGGTTCTTGCCCTGCTCGCGCTGGCTGGCCACGTAGAAGAAGCCCACCGAGGCGGTGGCGGCGAGGAAGAACGGCAGGTCGAGGAACAGCGTCCCGTACAGGCCGTGCTGGAAGCGCACCACCATGCTGATCGGCATCATCACCGAGAGCAGCACCATCAGCAGGTAGGCCAGGTTGTTGGTGAGGTGGAAGAAGGCCTCCCGCTTCACCACCATCGGCGCGTCGCTCCTGAGGACGGTGGGGAGGATCTTCCGCGCGGTCTGGATGGAGCCCTTCGCCCAGCGGTGCTGCTGGCTCTTGAAGGCGTTCATGTCCACCGGCACTTCGGCGG
>CAZCWA010000691.1:0-2060 GCA_964502265.1 uncultured Myxococcaceae bacterium
AAGGCGCAGCGGCTCCTCGCGCACCTCGCCGAGCTGACGTCGCGCCCCGTCCACACGCACGGGACCATCGAGGCGGTCACCGCGCTCTACCGCGAGGCGGGCGTCTCGAACCTTGCGCCCACCGTCCACGTCTCCGAGGAGAAGGGGAAGAAGGGAGCCTTGGCGGGCGCGCTCGTGCTGGCTCCCCCTTCCGCGCGGCGGACGCCGTGGATGAAGCGGATGGGGGATCACGAGACCGCGTTCGCCTCCGGCTGGATGCAGCTTCGGGGCGCGAGGCGGCGGCGCTCGTACGACCGCGGCTTCGTGCTCAGCGATCACGCGGACTGGCCCGCGCTGCTGCAGACGATCGAGGAGACGGGCGCGCAGCGGGTGCTGGTCACGCACGGCCACGGCGAGGCGCTGGTGCGTTACCTGCGCGAGCGGGGCACGGACGCCGACGTCCTCTCCACGCCCTTCACGGGAGAAGGCGAAGGCGAACCGGAGCCCGGGGCATGAGGCGCTTCGCGGAGCTCTACGAAAGGCTCGACGCGACGACGTCGACGAAGGCGAAGGTGGAGGCGCTCACCGCGTACTTCCGCACGGCGCCGCCCGAGGACTCTGCGTGGGCGGTGTTCTTCCTCACCGGGCGCCGCTTCAAACGGCTGCTGAACGCGCGGCAGCTCTTCGAGTGGACGGTGGCGGCGACGGGGCTGCCGGACTGGCTGGTGGCCGAGTCGTACTCGGCGGTGGGCGACGGGGCGGAGACGATCGCGCTGCTGGTGGATCGCGGCGTGCGAGCGGAGGACGCGGAGGACCTGCCGCTCTCGCAGTGGGTGGAGCGGCGCATCCTCCCCTTGCGCGCGTTGGACGATGCGGGGCAGCGCGAGGCGGTGCTCGGGTGGTGGAACGCGCTGCCTCGCCGCGAGCTCTTCCTGCTCAACAAGCTGCTCACCGGCGAGTTCCGGGTGGGGGTGAGCCAGACCCTGGTGGTGCGCGCGCTCTCGCAGGTGGCGTCGGCCGAGCCGTCGGTGGTGAGCGGCCGGCTGATGGGCGAGTGGGAGCCCTCGGCCGGGTTCTTCCGCGCGCTGGTGAGCGAGGAAGGCATCGCGCTCGATCTCTCGCGGCCGTACCCCTTCTGCCTCGCGTACCCGCTGGAGGCGGAGATCGGAACGCTCGGCGCGCGCGAGGACTGGCTGGTGGAGTGGAAGTGGGACGGCATCCGCGCGCAGCTCATCCGGCGGGGAGGCCAGACCTTCCTCTGGTCGCGCGGCGAGGAGCTCATCACCGACCGCTTCCCCGAGATCCGCGACGCCGCCCCGGCCTTGCCGGACGGGACCGTGCTCGACGGGGAGATCCTCGCCGTGCGCGACGGGCGGCCCCTCCCCTTCTCCGTGCTCCAGCGGCGCATCGGCCGGCAGAAGCTGAGCGCGAAGATCCTCGCCGAGGCCCCCGCCGGCCTCATCGCTTACGACCTGCTCGAGCAGCACGGCGAAGACCTGCGCGCCCATCCGTTGCGAGAGCGCCGCGCGCGATTGGAGACCGTGCTCCAGTCCGCGCGAGCCCCCACCCTGCTCCTCTCCGAAGCCGTGGAAGGAGCGGACTGGGAGTCCCTCACCCGCACACGCGAGCAGGCGCGGGAGCGCGGCGTGGAGGGCTTCATGCTCAAGGGGATGGGCTCGCCGTACCACGCAGGCCGGAAGAAGGGCGATTGGTGGAAGTGGAAGATCGATCCCTTCAGCGTGGACGCCGTCCTCTTCTACGCGCAGTACGGGAGCGGGCGGCGGGCGAGCCTCTTCACCGACTACACCTTCGCCGTCTGGCACGAGGGCGCGCTGGTCCCCGTGGCCAAGGCCTACTCCGGCCTCACCGACGAGGAGATCGCCGAGCTCGATCGCTGGATCCGCTCGCACACGCTGGAGCGCTTCGGCCCCGTCCGCTCCGTCGAGCCCGTCCAGGTCTTCGAGCTGCACTTCGAAGGCATCGCCCGCTCCACCCGCCACAAGTCCGGCGTCGCCGTCCGCTTCCCGAGGATGGCCCGCTGGCGCAAGGACAAGCGCCCCGAGGACGCAGACACCCTCGAG
>CAZCWA010000692.1:0-2060 GCA_964502265.1 uncultured Myxococcaceae bacterium
GGGTGACATGAGAAGCGAGCTGTTCGGAGGCGGCAGCATGAGCGTCTCGCGCGCTGGGCAGCGGCTCTCGGTCAGCACCACGGTTCTCGAACGCGGCTACGGCAGCTCCACCGCCGTCCGCTTCAACCCGGATGGCTGGTTGCCCGAGGCCGGGCGCTCGTATCGCGTCTTCGTGGAGAACGTGACGCCGAGCTTCACGTACGTTGTGGACGTCGTCGAGTGCGCGTGAGCACCCGTGCGGTCGTCGTCCTGGCGCTCGTGCTCGTGTCCTCGCGGGCATTCGCTGCGTCGTCCGAACTGGCTCCTCCCGCGCGCGCGGATCTCCACGTCCACCTCACCATGTCCGACGCGCTGCCGGCCTTCCGCGGCGAGGTCGACGGTCCGCTGCTCGCGCGGCATCCGGACCAGTGGCTGCGAAACCAGCTCACCACCGAGGGCCTCCGGAAGGCGCACGTCCAGCTCGTGGTCGCCGCGCTCTGGCCGCCCTTCGCGCTGCGTCCGGCGCGGACCCGCTTCGACGAATCCCTCCACGCGCTCGAGGACCTGAGGCGGTTCACCCGCCGCCATGCGGGCTTCGCCATCGCCCACTCTCCGGACGATGCGCGGCGGTTGATGGCGCGCGACCTCATCGCGGTGGTGCCGCATCTGGAAGGGACGCAGGGCGTGCGGACGGTCGAGGACATCGACGTCCTCTACGCGGCCGGGGTGCGCTCGCTCGGGCTGGTGCACTTCGCGGACAACGCGCTGGCGGAGGCGCGTGAGGGCCAGTTTGGACTCCTCTCGGATCTGCTTCAGAGGCGGCGCCGGCCCGGAGGGTTGAGCCCCCTCGGACGAGCGGCGGTGGAGCGGATGATCGCGCTGGGGATCCTCATCGACCTCGCGCACGCCAACGAGCAGACCCAGGACGACGTGCTGGCGCTCGCGGAGGCGAAGGGCGTGCCGGTGATCTTCTCGCACGCGGGCAGTGAGATGCGGGTGGTGCGGACCCTGGACGAGGCGCGCGCCCGCCGCGTCGCCCTTTCCGGCGGCCTGGTCGGCATCGGCGTGTTCCGCCACGACGTGCTCCTCCCTGTCCCGGAGGAGTCGCGACTGCCGGAGCACGCGCTCGACACCTGCGACGACGTGATCGCGCACTGGCGGTACTACGCCGAGCGGATGGGCGCGGAGAAGGTGATGCTCGGCAGCGACTTCAACAGCCCCATCCACCGGCCGCGCCCGGGCGGGAGCTGTCCGCACGGCATCCGCAACGTCAACGACCTGCCGGACCTCTTCGGCGCGCTCGAACGGCACGGTCTGCCACGCGAGGCGCTCGATGGCTCCGCCGAACAGCTCCTGAAGGTGTGGGAGCGCGTCGAGGCCGCCGCCGATCCCGAGGCACGGGCGCGCGCGCTGCGACGTCGTCACATCCTTTCCACCGAGCGCGACGCGCCGCTCTGACGACGGGTCTATCCGCCGCCAACCTCTTGCCGGTGCAGGCACTCCATGTCGGTGCAGCCGCCGCACTCGGTGCCGGTGCATGGATCGAGGTGCAGGGCGATCTCTCCCCGCAGCCCCGCGTGCGCCTTCACGCGCTCCTCCAGCGCCACGGTCACCTCGTGCGCCTGCGCCACCGTCCAGCGCGCGGGGACGAAGATGTGCGCGTCCACGTGGACCACGTCTCCGGAGCGGATCGCCCGCAGCCGGTGAAGCCCGGTCACGCCCGGCACCTGCTCCTCCGCGAAGGCACGCGCCAGCCGCTCGAGCAGCGCCGGGTCCTCCTTGTCCAGCAGACCATCCACCGACTGCTTCACCAGCTTCGCGCCCGTCCGCACCAGCATCAGGCCGATGATGAGCGCCGCCACCGGATCGAGCCAGACGATGCCCGTCACCCGCGCGAGCAGGAGCCCCGCGAACGCGCCCACCGTCGTCCACACGTCCGCGAGCACGTGGTGTCCGTCCGCCACCAGCGTCGCGCTGTTCGTCTGCTCGCCCGTGCGCAGCAGGTACTTGCCGAGGACGAAGTTGCCCGCCGCCGCCGCCGCCGCGAGCCCGAGGCCCGCGTCCATCTGCCGCAGCTCCAC
>CAZCWA010000693.1:0-2056 GCA_964502265.1 uncultured Myxococcaceae bacterium
CCGGTCCGGCTGCCGGCCAGCGCGGTTCCACCGGATCGCCGCCCGTGCCTGCGCGGTCGGGTCAGGCCCCCGTGCCCACGAGCGGCGAGGGGACGATGGGCACCTGCGGATCGCTCACCTCGGCGTCGCGCAGGGGCAGTCGAAGCTGGAACACGGCGCCGCGTCCGGGCCGAGGCACGAGGAGCAGCCGGCCTCCGTGCCGCCTCGCGGTCTCGGCGCTGATCGCCAGTCCCAGACCGGTTCCCTTGCCCGGCGCCTTGGTGGTGAAGAAGGGATCGAAGACCCGCTGACGCAGGTGCTCGGGCACGCCGGGGCCGTCGTCCTCCACCTCCAGCACGGCCTCCTCGCCCTCCGCGAACGAGCGGACGCGGACGTTGCCCGTCTGGCCCAGCGCCTGGCCCGCGTTGACCACCAGGTTCGTCACCACCCGCATCACCTCGCCGGCCACCGCGCGGGCGGGGAGCTTCGTCTCCAACGCCACCTGCAGGGACACGTTGGGGCCAAGGCTCGTCCCCGCCACCTTCACGCCCGCCGCCGCGAGCGCCGACAGATCGACCTGGTCCACCTGCTCCTGCTGCCGGCTGAGCTGCCGCATCGAGGAGACGATCTCCTTGATCTGCGCGCACCCCTGCTGCGCCTCGGTCAGCGCCGCCACCGCGTCGTGCCCGGCCTCGACCACGTCCGGATCCTCGGCCCAGCCGGCGAGCTCGGACCGCGCCTGCGCGTCACCCTTCGCCACCCTCTGCGCCAGCGGCACCCCGCGCAGCAGCGCGGAGAGGTACGTGTCCACCACCCGCAGGTTGGAGGTCGCCCAGGACAGCGGGTTGTTGATCTCGTGGTTCACCCCCGCCACCAGCACGCCGAGCGCGGCGACCTTCTCCTGGTCCACCATCCGGTCCTGCATCTCGCGGAGCTTCTCCACCGTGGACGAGAGGTCCTGCGCCTGGGCCACCCGCTCGGTCACGTCGAAGAGGACGAACAGGCCCATCCGGTCCTGCCGCGAGAAGTGGCACTGCACGTCGAAGATCCGGCCCGGCGCCGCGGGCAGGGTCCTGGCGGGGAGGATCTGATCGTCGAGCCGCTGCAGCACCGGCTCCAGCTTCGAAACCGCCTCCAGCCCGAGCAGCCCGAACAGCTCCACCGGCGTCACCTGCCGTCCCACCGCCGCGTGCGCCGCCGGGTTGAGCACGCACAGGTCGGTGTAGAGGTCGACCACCACCGCCGGCAGCCGCGCGCGCTCGAAGACCATCGACAGGCCCGACTCGCCGATGCCCGCCACGCGCCACCGCTCGATGGTGATCCAGTAGACGAGCCCGCACATGGTGACGAGCCCCGCGCTCGCCGCGACCTGGACCCCGTAGGGCTCGTTCAAGCGGACGTAGAAGTAGCCCACGGTGGCCACGATCTGCCCGGCGAGGATGGACAGCATCGCCCCCCGCCCCCGCTCGTTCCTGCGGATCCGCGTCACCGCGCCGATCATCAGGATCACCGTCCCGCCGCCGATCGCCACCTGATCGAAGAGGCGGACGTAGGGCGCGAGCGAGGACCAGCTCACCTCCGACCGGAAGAGCGAGTCCTCTCCCGCGATCACGGTGAGCGCCGCGCCCAGGGCGGAGAGGACGAAGGCGACGGTGAGGATGATCCGCCGGGTGCAGCGCCAGTCCGGCCAGAGCAGGATGAGCCCCACCCCCAGGCCGCCCGCGCACAAGGTCGCGATGCCGATCCGCACGGCGATCGTCCAGGGCAGCGCCTCGGAGGCCAGCGCCACCTGCGCCGCGCCGGTGAGCCCGATGTTGACCACCGAGGCCCCGCCGCAGAGCAGCACCAGCCCGAGCCGCACCCCACCCAGCCCGTCCTTGCGGCCGAACATGGAGAGCGTCGCGGCCATCGTCACCGCGGCGCAGCACATCAGGAACAAGGACCAGTTCACGCGCACACCCCCGCGGTCGCCGTGACCCCACTCGGGTCGCCCGCCACCTGGCGCGCGCGCTCAGGACAGAGAGGGGCAGACGGAGAGGACGAGGAGGGAACCATGGCGGACCACCCACTGTGCACG
>CAZCWA010000694.1:0-2042 GCA_964502265.1 uncultured Myxococcaceae bacterium
TTGAGGAGCGTCTCGGTGATGTGCGCGACCGCGCAGACCTGCGTGAGATCGATGAAGCCGCCCACGCCCTTGATCGAGTGGAAGGCGCGGAAGAGCTCGTTGATGTGCTCGTCGGTGGCGCCGTTGGCCTCCACCGCCATCAGCGTCTCGTCCGCCCGCTCGAGCAGGCCGGAGGACTCCTCCAGGAACTCCCCCATCAGCTCCAGCGTGTCCGGGTCACGGAGGACCACACCGGGGGCGGCGACCCCGGCCGCGGGCACCACGGGCTCACTGGCAGAGGGGGCGACCGGCGGCGGAAGTGCGGGGGCCGCGGACGCCCGCGCACGCTCCACGCCCTGCTGCACCGCCCGCAGGGCCTCGGCCAGGGAGGTGAGGAGATCCGCTGCCGCCTCGCCCTCGGCGAGCAGGTGGAGCACCTGCGCGCGCGCCTTCTGCAGAGGCGCGACGAGCTCCGGCCCGGCGCTGGCGACAGCGGCGAGGCCGCTCTCGAGGAGCACCACGAGACGCTGCATGCCCCCGATGTCCTCGACATCGGCGAGCACCACCGCCTCGGCGAGCTCATCCAGCAGGTTGTCGACCATGTCCACCTCGAGGTCATGCAGGCCGGCTCGAGAACGGAGCGCAGCGCGAATCCGTGCTGCCCCTGTGCACCACGCGTGCCGCCGCCAAAGCGGCGCCGGACCCTCTTCGGAAGGTGTCGTGGAAGGCCCTCAGCCGGTGCATGGATGACCCACCCCCGGCCGGTGGCTGCCCGGCTGCCCGGCCGTGTGCGCGAAAAATCTTCTGGGGGTCGCTCAAGAGAATCCGGGCGCGTGCCGAAGAGGGGGCATGAGCCTCGAGGACTTCAAGGACGCGCATTGGGACGAGCGCCGGATGCTGCGCGCGCGCACCCGCGTCCGCACCGAGCTTTTGACGAACCCGCCGGCGACGTCCGCGCCTTCAGCCCCTCCCCCGGGCCCGCTCTCGGAGGTGGACGCGCTGAGGGCGGAGCTCGCGCGGCGCAAGCAGCAGCTCACGGACGCGCAGGTGCAGGTGGCCATGTCGGAGCGGCTCGCCTCGATCGGCGTCCTCGCGGCAGGCGTGGGGCACGAGCTCAACAACCCGCTGGCCTACATCAGCGCCAACCTGAGCTTCCTCCGCTCCGAGCTCGCGCGGCAGCTCACCGGAGCGCACGGCCCCGGCGCCGAGACCCCGCCCGCCTCCGCGGCCGAGCTGCTCGAGGCGGTGGACGACGCGATGCAGGGCGCGGCCCGGGTCCGGACGATCCTCGGCGACCTGAAGAGGTGGGGCAGCGAGGGCGCGGAGTCCCTTCGCCCGGTCGACGTGCACGGCGTCCTCGATGCCGCCCTGAAGATCGCCACCCACTCGCAGCGGCCGCCGTGCCTCGTCCGCCACGGGTACGCCGCTTCGCACCGCGCCGCCGCGCACGAAGGGCGGCTCGGTCAGGTGCTGGTCAACCTCATCACCAACGCGCTGCAGTCCTTCCCCGCCGGGCGCGACATCGCCGAGAACGAGCTGCGGCTGACCACCTCCGTCGTGGGCAGGAACGTGATCGTCGAGGTCATCGACAACGGGTGCGGCATGGACGAGGCCACGCTCGCGCGCGCGTTCGATCCGTTCTTCACCACGCGCACCGGCGGCGGGGGCACGGGCCTCGGCCTTCCGATCTGCCGCGACCTCGTGCGGAAGATGAACGGAGAGATCACCGTGCACTCGGCGCCGCTCCAGGGCACCCGGGTGCGGGTGACGCTCCCCATCGCCTCCAGCCGGTAGGGGATGGTCCGCTAGGCGTAGCGCTCTTCGAAGTGCCGCCGCAGCGCGGGCTCCTGCCGGAGCAGGTCGAGCGTGAGCTCCGCGTGGCCCGGCACATAGCCGTTGCCCATGATCATCTCCGCGTCCTTCCCCACGCCCTCCGCGCCCAGCGCCGCGGCGGTGAAGGAGGTGGCCATGGAGAAGAAGATGACGGTGCCGCCGTCCTTCACCGAGAGGATGGAGGCCATCTCCGTCTGCGGCACGGACGCGCAGTTCACCACCAGGTCGCA
>CAZCWA010000695.1:0-2010 GCA_964502265.1 uncultured Myxococcaceae bacterium
TCCCCGGCGTGGGCAGCGTCTTGTGGACGGTGTTCAGCGGGCTGTGGACGGTGCTCTGGCTTTCGATCGAGTACCTCGACGCGCCGATGACCCGGCACTTCTACCCCTTCGGCGAGGTCCGCAAGGTGGCGCTGGCGCGGCTGCCCGCCTCGTTGGGCTTCGGCGCAGCGCTGTGGGTGATCCTCTGGGTGCCGGTGCTGAACCTCTTCCTCATCCCCACAGCGGTCGTCGCCGGCACCCTCCTCTTCCGCGGCCTGCGCGCGTGCGGCGCCCTCGGACCTCCGCCGCCCACAACTTGAAGAACCCGCCCGAAGGCCGATCATCCGGCACCGGACGCGCACCGGATCCCGGGATCCGGGTTCTCTTTCCTGTTCGGGAACTTTCGTCCGGCGTTCTTCGTTGGACCCCTCTGCAGGAGAGTTTGCCGCCTTGATGCCCCTCTGCCCGGTGCATAATCTTGCAAGCACTCGACCGGACCGGGCGGGCGAGCGTCCAAGCGGACGAAATCACTCAGGTTTTACCCCAAGGTAGGAAGTTCAATGCCCCGCATCCTCCGCCGCAGCGTTGCCATTGTCGCACTCGTCGCCGCCTGGGCCGTCGTCGGCAGTGACCGCGCGCCGCTCCCCATCACCCTGGGCGAAGCCGCCGCCGCCCCGCCCCGCACCGCGCGAACGCCGGGCGTGGTGGAGAAGGGCACGGACGGTCCGCAGCACGACCTCTCCGCGCTCCGGACCATGACGAAGGTGATCCTCTACGTGAAGGAGAACTACGTCGATCCCAAGCGCGTGAAGCCGAAGGAGATGATGGTCCAGGCGCTCGAGTACGTGGAGAAGGCGGTCCCCGACGTGATGGTGGACGGCTCCGCGGACACCGGGAAGCTCTCGCTCAACGTCAACGGCAAGGTCCGCGAGTTCGACATCTCGCACGTGGACTCGCTGTGGAAGATGTCCTTCACGCTCAAGGACGTCTTCGAGTTCCTCAGCCAGAACATGCGGCCCATGGAGGACACGAGGGACGTGGAGTACGCCGCGGTGAACGGGATGCTCTCCACGCTCGATCCGCACAGCGTGCTTCTGCGCCCGGAGATCTACCGGGAGATGAAGCTCTCCACGAAGGGCGAGTTCGGCGGGCTCGGGTTCGTGATCCAGATGAAGGAGGGCAACCTCACCGTGGTCCGGGTGCTCCCCAAGACGCCGGCGCACCGCGCGGGGATCCGCAAGGACGACGTCATCCGCAAGATCGGTGAGGAGTCCACGGTCAACATGGAGCTCAACGAGGCCGTCTCCAAGCTGCGCGGCCCGGTGGACTCCAAGGTGACGATCACCATCGACCGCAAGGGCTGGGAGAAGCCGCAGGACATGGCGCTCAACCGCGCGATGATCGCCATCGAGTCGGTGCAGTCGAAGCTGCTCGCCGGCAACGTGGCCTACATCCGGCTGAAGAACTTCCAGGCGAACACCACGCGCGACATGCAGAGCGCGCTGGAGGAGATGCAGAAGCAGACCAAGGCCGAGGGCGGCCTCAAGGGGCTGGTGCTGGACATGCGCGGCAACCCCGGCGGCCTGCTCGACCAGGCGATCCAGGTGTCGGACGCGTTCCTCTCCTCGGGGACCATCGTCTCGACCGTGGGCTTCAGCGACAAGCTGCGCGAGGAGAAGAAGGCGCGGCGGGACGCGCAGGATGACGCGCTGCCCATCGCCGTGCTGGTGAACGCGGGGTCCGCCTCGGCCTCCGAGATCGTGGCGGGCGCGGTGAAGAACCTCAACCGCGGCGTGGTGATCGGCCGGCAGACCTTCGGCAAGGGGAGCGTGCAGGTGCTCTACGACTTCCCGGACGACTCGGCGCTGAAGCTGACCATCGCCAAGTACCTCACCCCGGGCGACATCTCGATCCAGGAGGTGGGCATCGTCCCCGACATCGAGCTGGTGCCCACGCGGGTGACGAAGGACCGGGTGAACGTGTTCGCGCCGCGGAAGATCATGGGCGAGGCGGACCTCGAGGGTCACTTCG
>CAZCWA010000696.1:0-1981 GCA_964502265.1 uncultured Myxococcaceae bacterium
CGGTCCAGTCCTCGGTGCCCATCGCGCCGATGAAGGGCGCGGGGGTGAAGAACGGATCGGACGGGATGGCCTGCACGAGGTCCGCGTTGAGCGCCGGAGAGCCTGCCTTCGGGAGGAAGTTCGGCGCCTTCGTGTTCGTCGCCGCGGTGAGCATCGGGTCCACCACGCGGTTGCCGTTCGCGGCCTCCATCAGCCGCTCCCACTCGTTGAAGCCCGTCGCGTCCGGGTTGCCGTTGGGCATCGGCGAGAACTCGGTGGCGGTGCCCTTGTTGTCCCAGAAGATGAAGCCCTTCAGCGACAGCGCGCCCGCGTCGTACTGCGCCGCGGTGGCGGTGTTGTTCACGTCGATGGCGCCGTCGGCGAAGCCCTGGACGATGACGTTGTTGAGGCTGCCCGCGGTGCCGCGCCGCAGGGTCATGCCGATGGTCTTCTCCGGACCGCCGGCCGGCCGGCCGATCAGCGTCATGTTCCAGATCTGCGGACCCGAGCGGGGGAGCGCGTCGTGCTCCTTCTCGTTGCTGTCTGCCTCGATGCCGTTGTTGCCCAGCTCCTCGCCCTGCTGGAGGACGACGAACTGGATCTTGCCGCGGTAGCCCATGTCCCAGTCGAGCGCGTCGTCCTCGGCGAGGGTCACCACCGCGTACTTGAGGTTGGCGGTGCCGCCGAAGAACTCGATGCCGTCGTCCGTCCCGCGGTGGACCTGGATGTGCGACAGCTCGGTCTTCGTGCCGCAGCCGCCGAGGGTGAGGCCGTTGAGCTCGGAGTCGTTGAGGAGCTTGAAGCCGGCGAACTCGATGCGCGCGTACTTCAGCTTGCCGCAGTCGTGCGAGTCGTCGGTGCCGCCGTACTTCGTGCGCTCGTCGGAGCCCGCCGCGAAGCCCTCGATGTAGGCCTCGCCGCCGGTGACGTTGAGCTGGGTCCGGCCGAGCAGCACCACGCCGCCCCAGTCACCGGAGAGCCGCTCGCCCTCCTTCTCCGCCGAGGTGAAGACGATGGGAGCGTCCTTCGTGCCCACCGCGTGGAGCTTCGCGTCGCGGGTGACGACCAGCGAGGAGCCCTGCATGCCGAGCACCTTCGTCCCCGCCTCGATGGTCAGCGTGCCCTTCTCCACGAAGATGTGGCGGGTGAGCACGTAGGTGTTCTTCGCCTCCCACGTGGTGTCGGAGGTGATGGCCTCGGAGACCTCGACGCGCTGGCCGGTGGTGTCGACCACGCCCGCGTCCGGCGTGCCGTCCTTGTTCTCTTCCTGGGGATCACATCCCGCCGTCGCCAGCAGCGAGGCGGAGATGCACATCGCAATGAACCGCTTCATGTCGTCTGTCCTTGGTGGGTGGGTACTGCGGTGCTTCCTGTGGGGTGCTTCAGAGCGTCCAGCCGAGCTGCGCGGAGACGGCGAGGCCCGGGCGGTACTGCAGGACCCGGTGGCCGCCCTGCAGCAGGGTGATGGAGGAGTTGAGGAGGTTCTGGCCGGTGAGCTTGAGCTGCATCCCGGAGCGGAACTTCTGGGTGATGGAGAGGTCCACGCGGTGGAACGCCTGCTCGTACGCGTCCGGGATGCTCTCCACGCCGACCTCGCTGATGCGCGGCCCGTACACGTTGTAGAGCAGCGCGATGGAGGTCCCGCTCTCCTCGCGGTCCCAGCCGAGGTTCGCGTTGAGGATGTACGGCGACTGTCCCTGCAGCGGCCGGGCACCCGCCTCGCGCACGCCCTGGGCGTTGCCCAGCTCCACCTGTGAGTGCAGCAGGGTCACGTTGGCGGCGGCGCTGAAGTCCCGCAGAGATTCGGAGATGCGGCCCAGGCCCGCGCGCGCTTCGAGCTCGGTGCCGTAGACCTCGGCCGAGGCGGCGTTGGCGAAGGAGACGTCGCTGTAGTTCACGAAGACGCGCTCGATGGGGTTCTCGAAGCGCTTGGCGAAGAGGCTGGCCGCGAAGACCTCCTTCTCGCCGGCGAACCACTCCGCGCGCAGGTCGGCATTGTGGA
>CAZCWA010000697.1:0-1977 GCA_964502265.1 uncultured Myxococcaceae bacterium
GGCGCGTGCTTGTATTCCATCCCCGGCTCCGGCCTGTGCGCGCGGCGCGGGAGGTCGAGGCGGATGGGCCGGCCCAGCTCGATGGACTCGTAGATCGCCTCGATGATCTTCACGTCGATGAGGCCCTCGCGTGCATTGGGCTCGGGCTCGCGGTCCTCGAGGATGCAGCGCGCGAACTCCTCCAGCTCCGCGGCAAACTGGTCCACCTCGCGGAAGCTCCGCTTGCGGGTCTCCTCGTCGATGGTGATCTGCATCTTCCGCGTGCCCACGTACTCGTAGGCCTGATCGAGCTGCAGGCTCCCCTTGGTCCCCACCAGCCGGTACTGGCTCATCGGCGTGGAGCCGAAGGACACGTTGAACGTCGCCAGCCGCTGCTCGGGGAAGCGGAGGATGCACGAGACCGTCTCTTCGATCTCCCCGAAGCGCGTCTCCTTGCCCTGTGTGGCGAAGGCGAAGACCTCCTCCGGCTCGTCGGCGAAGAGGTAGCGCGCGGCGTTCACGCAGTAGATGCCGATGTCCCAGACCACGCCGCCACCGCGCTCGTGCTGGGTGCGGATGTTCCCCTCCTTCACCTGGTAGCCGAACTCGGAGGAGAAGTACTTGAGGTCGCCCAGCTCGCCCTCCCGCGCCAGCTTCACCGCGTGCAGGTTCGCCGGCTCGAAGTGCAGCCGGTACGCGGTCATCAGCTTCACGCCCGCCTCTTCGCAGACGCGGATCATCTCCTCGCAGCGCTCGCCGCTCGTCTCCAGCGGCTTCTCGCAGAGCACGTGCTTGCCCATCTTCGCCGCGCGCTCGGTGAACGAGAGGTGCTTGTCGTTGGGCACCGCGATGTACACGCAGTCCACCTCCGGCAGCGCGAGGCACTTCTCGAAGTCGTCGTAGGAGAAGCGGTGCGCAACGCCGTAGTGGTCGCCGAGCCCGTCCAGCTTCTCCCGGTCGCTCGACACCAGCGCCACCAGCCTGGCCCGCTTGCTCTTCGCGAAGGCCGGCAGTACCGCCGCCTGCGCGATGTGACCCAGCCCCACCACCGCGTACCCGACCGTCTTCTTCCGAGCCATGCGCACAAGGTCGTCATGGGCGGAAGGCGCGGCAAAGGGGCCCCGCGGCAGGCCGTCGCCCATCCACCACATCCCACCACCTCGCCCCACCCGCGGCCGGGCGGACGGGCGTGTCCCTCTGCTAGCTTCCGCCCGTGGCGACCTCCTCCGCTCCCCTCCTGACGAATCTGATCGGCTCCCCGCTCCCCTGCCCCCTCGAGCTGAACACCTGCGAGCAGTCCGCCG
This sequence comes from uncultured Myxococcaceae bacterium, assembly GCA_964502265.1. GTDB lineage: Bacteria > Myxococcota > Myxococcia > Myxococcales > Myxococcaceae > JAFAFL01. The sequence goes on from CAZCWA010000697.1 coordinate 1,284, forward strand.
GCGACGAGGTCCACCACCGCACGCTGCTCGAGGAGCGCCTGAAGCTGGGCCGCGTCCTACACGGCGTCCGCGCGTTCGGGATCGGCGCGTGGGCCGTCTTCGCTGCCCTCTCGCCCACCCTGCTCGAGGCGGAGTCGCAGCGCCCGGTGCTCTATGGATACGCGCTCTCGGCGCTGGTCCTCTTCGCGCTCTCCCTGCGCTTCCGCCCGCTCGCCACCCGCGGTGCGCTGACGCTCGTCTTCATCGACGTGCCGATGCTCACCTTCATCCAGTACACCGCGGTCCTCCACTCGCCCGCGCCCGACATCCCGGCCACCATCACGGTGGCGCTGCTGACGCTGGTGATGGTCTTCAGCCTCGTCGCGCTCGACGTCCGCATCGTCGCCCTCGTGGCCGCGCTCACCCTCCCGGCGGTGGTGCTCGTCACGCAAGGCGCCGGCGACGTTCACATCGATCGGCTGGTCTCCGCGGTCCTCATCCTCGCCACTGCGGGGGTGGCCGCGGTGCTGCTCGGGTGGCGGGTGCAGCGGCTGCTCTCCCGCGTCGTCCGCGAACAGGCGGCGCGCACGCGGCTGGGTCGCTACTTCTCGCCGCAGGTGGCCGAGCGGCTCGCGGCCCTGGGCGCAGGCTCTCCCCCCGCCGAGACCCGCGAGGTCTCCCTCCTCTTCTCCGACGTCCGCGACTTCACCGCGCT
>CAZCWA010000698.1:0-1968 GCA_964502265.1 uncultured Myxococcaceae bacterium
GGCCCCGCGCGCGCGCCCAGGTTCGGCCGGCCTCGAACAGCGCCAGCGCCGCCTCGCACGCCTGCCGCCACACGCGCTCGTCCACCAGCCCGCGGGAGAGGATCTCCGCCTCGCTGATCGGCTCGTCGTGCGCGCCCTGCTCGGCCTTGGTGGAGGGGGTGATGATGGGCTGCTCGAACGCCTGATCCTTCTTCATCCCCTCGGGGATGGGCAGGCCGTACGCGCCGTGGGTGCCGGCGGTGTAGTCCCGCCACAAGGAGCCCGTCAGGTGCCCGCGGACCACCACCTCCACCGGCAGGGCCTCGCACCTGCGCGCCACGGCCACGTTCGGGTCCGGCACGTCGAGCAGGTGGTTGGGGACGAGGTCCTTCGTCTTCTCGAACCAGAACGCCGCCAGCCGGTTGAGCAGCTCGCCCTTGAAGGGGACGGTGGTGAGCACGCGGTCGAAGGCGGAGAGCCTGTCGGTGGTCACCAGCACCAGGTGGTCGCCCTTCGCGTAGGTGTCGCGGACCTTGCCCCGATAGAGGTGGCCCAGGCCCTCGAGGTCGGTCTGGCGGAGCGTGTGGGGGAGCTGCGCGTGAAGCTCGGGACGGGGCATGGGTTCCTCGCGGCGCGCCACGGTTCAGCAGGCGACCTGCGGGCGCGGCGTGCAGGTGCCGGGGTGCGGCCCGGTGCCTACCCCATCCGCCATGGATCTCCACGACCTGATTCAGAAGACCGCCCTCGCCCTCGAGGCGGTGGGGGTGCTGGTCATCGTGGTCGCCATCGCCGCGGCGTGCGTCCGGGTGGCGTGGCGCGTGTTCAAGGAGGGCTGGGAGGGGAGCTTCGCCCACTTCCGGATGCTGCTCGGGCGGGGGCTCCTGATCGGCCTCGAGTTCCTGGTGGCCGCGGACATCATCATGACGGTGACCGAGACGCTCGTCCTGAGCCACGTCCTCTCGCTCGCCCTCATCGTGCTCATCCGGACCTTCCTCAGCGTGATGCTGGAGATCGAGCTCGAGGGCCGGCCGCCTTGGGGCCGGCACCGGGTGCCCTCCGGGCAGCCATCCGGCGCGCGGGAGGTGGGGGACAAGAGGACGGGCGCCGCAAGAGCGGACGGTCACCAGGAGCGCTGAGCCCTGCGGCGGGTCTCCCTGCCGTTGCCTACTGCGGCAGCGGTCCGGCGGACGCGGCCATGTAGAGGAACGCCGGGTTCAACCGGAGCACTCCGTCCGCCCACGCTGCGGCGTAGGGGGCGCCGGCAGCGCGATCCACCGAGATGGGCTCCGAGCTCCCGATGCCCCAGTGCGTCAGCAGCGATCGCGCAACCAGCTCCGCGGCCTCACGCTCCGAGAGACCCTGCAGCGCGTCCCGCCGCTCGTCCGGCCAGGTGTCGCCGCGGTGGAAGAGCAGGTGGTGGGGCTCACCGGCGTCCGGGGTCTGGAGCAGATCCGCGCGCGGGTCCAGACCGGGCGCGGCGAAGAGCCTGCCCTCCTGGATGACGGGGAAGAGCACCTTGTCGGACGTCTCGCGCCCGGCCTCGAGCTGGCTGGTCCGCGCGACCTCCCGGAACAGCTCCTGCCGGGCCTGGGGCGCTTCGAACTCCACCGCCTCCGCCGGGAGGGTGAGGGCCTGACGGAGGCCGAGCGTCCGCGACGGGGCTGCGCCATCCCCACACGCGGTGAGCGCGAAGGCGGCGAGGCAGAAGATCGGGAGCACGGCGCGCGACATGGACGCCGCCAATATACCGGCGGCCGGAAGAGGGGGCCAGCCAAAGGTCCCTCGAATCCATGTGGCCGCCGGTGCCAGCGAGGCGCTACATGGCCGATAGATGGGCAGCCTGCGCGAACACCTCGACGTCGTGTGTCACCAGATCCGCCTGCCGGAGAACCTCGGCGCCATCGCCCGGCTGTGCGCCAACTTCGGTTTCTCGCGGATCATCCTCTCGGAGGGCGGGATCGTCTCCCTCCGGGACGCCGAGCGGGTGGC
>CAZCWA010000699.1:0-1960 GCA_964502265.1 uncultured Myxococcaceae bacterium
CGCCCTCGCGGATGTCGCGGAACTCGCCCATGATGGCGATGCCCACGTTGTCCTCCTCGAGGTTCAGCACGAGGCCCTTCACCCCGTTCTGGAACTCCACCAGCTCACCGGCGAGCGCGCCGTCGAGCCCGTACACGCGGGCGATACCGTCACCGACGGAGAGCACGGTCCCCGTCTCCGCCACGGCGACCTTCTTGCCGTAGTCCTTGATCTGGTCGCGGATGATTCTGCTGATTTCGTCGGCGCGAATTTCCATTGGATTTTCCGGGGGGAATGAGGCGGGGCGCGTCTAACACCAACCCCCCCTCCTCACAAGCATGGGAATCCCCTTGCGTAACGGCCGGTTGCCGATGCCGCCCGTGTTCCGCCCCTTCTTCCTCCTCCTCCTCGCCGCCTCTGCGCTGACCGTGGGGGCGGGCTGCCAGCGTCCGCCGCGCACCGAACCGGCTCGGGGCGAGGCCACAGCCGGCGACCGGTGGGGCCTGTGGTCTCCCCGGCCTCCCCGCGAGTGGGTGCCCGCGGATCTGGAGGGGCTCGATGCGCTGGCGCACGCGGTGGGGACGGTGCTCGACGAGCTCGAGCCTACGCAGCGCGACCGGATCCTCGCCCCTTTGTGGCCGTACGGCCCGCCGCCGCCGCTGGAGGGCCCGGACGTACTCCCCTCGCTCGAGGTCTGGCGGGCGGACGAGCTGGTGCTGCGCGACGTGCTGGGCATCTACCGGGAGGCGCTGGGGACGGATGAGCTGGCGGTGGCCGCGCTCTTCCTCGGGCCGGACGCGCTGTCCCGGGCCCGCCGGCCCCTGCGCAAGGTGGCGCCCGAGCGGATCACCCTCCAAAGGCTGCGGCCCCATTTGAAGAAGAGGATGGCGCGGCAACACCTGGGCCTGGCCGAGGAGGCCGTCACCCGGGCAGTGCTCTTCGGCCTCACCTGGCCGGTGGAGCGGACCTGGCGCATCACCTCGCCGTTCGGGCCCAGATGGCATCCGGTCCGCGGCGTCCCCACCGAGCACCGCGGGGTGGACATCGCCACGCCGGAGGGGACGGTGATCACCGCGGTGATGGGAGGACGGGTGCGGCGCGTCGCCGAGGACCGGGTGAACGGGAAGTGGCTGGAGCTCGACCACGGGCGCGGGGTGATCTCGCAGTACATGCACCTTCACGAGGTCACCGTGAAGCGCGGCCAGAGGATCGAGGCCGGCGAGCCCATCGCGCTGTCCGGCGCCACCGGCCGGGTCACCGGGCCGCACCTGCACTACCAGGTGAAGCGCGACGCGGTGCACGTGGATCCCGTGTCCTTCCGCCTCTCCGCCGACGACACCCGCCGCGCCGTCGTGCGCGAGGCAACCTCCGGCGTCGGCGGCTCACCCACCGCGATGCCGTGATAAGCCGCCCTCTCTTCTGACGGAGGCGAGAGCATGCGCAGAGGATGGATGAGACGCGTGCGGACGGGCGTGCTGCTGGCGGCGATCGGCGCAGGCGGCGTCGCGGGCGCGCAGGAGCCTTCCGTGCAGCCCGGCGGGGATCTGGTGCGGGTGGACGGCGGGGTGGGCTTTCTGTGGGGGCCCTTCTCGAAGTCCTACGGGCTGGGCGCCGCGGCCGAGGTCCGCTACGCGCCGATCGATCGCTTCTCGGTGGGCGCGCGCTTCGACGGCGGCATCCGCGGGGGCGGGAGGCTCGGGACCGAAGGCTCCTCGGTGACGCTCGGCAGCGGGGTGGCGGCGCTGGGGAAGGTGGAGGGCTACCTGCTCCCTCGATCCTGGTGGCGGCCTTTCGTCGGCATGGGCGCGGGCGTGCACTCGCTCACCGGGCAGGGGTTTCAGTCGGCCAGCGCGGGCGGCGGCGGCGCCACCGCGGACCGGGGGACGTACTTCGGCGTGAACCCGCAGGTCGGGGTGGACTTCGAGACCTTCCGCGTCAGCGCGGGCTACCACGCCCTCTTCGGCGCCGACCTCGAGGTGGC
>CAZCWA010000700.1:0-1959 GCA_964502265.1 uncultured Myxococcaceae bacterium
CGCCAAGCGGATCGCCGCCGCGCACCACCACGCCCACCCGCACCACCGCCACTGATGTAGAAGACTGCATGAACTCGGGCCCAGTGCTCGCAGTTCATGCATGAAAACGCATTAGAAGGCTGTCTGAGGCGCATGTAGATGCCGTAAACCGCATCAGTGCGCCTCACCCTTCAGCTTCAGGTCGGCTCCGAATGGGGCTCGGCAGCCACCCTCGAGGTCCCTTCGCCCGGGGAGGGCTCGGCGGGTCCGTGCAACGTCGAATACGACGTCGACTGGCTCCAGCGCTGGATCGGTGAAGAGCGCCCGGACACCTCGGTGAGCCTGACCTACCCGGTCCAGTTCGGGCCGCTGATGTCGGAGCGTTGGCCGGCATTTCTCGACGACCTGCGGCCCATGGGCGCCTCGCACCGCTGGTGGCTGCGCCGGTTGAACCTGCCGGATGACCGCACCAGCGACGCCGAGGTCCTCCGCCGCGGCACGATCGCGCCCATCGGCAACGCCCGCATCCTGGAGGCGGTGCCGGCCAGAGCGGGCGCCCCTCCGCGCTTTCCACGGCAGGCGCTGATCGATCGCGGGCACGACTTCCTCGAGTGGGCCGCCGAGCAGGGGGCGCACGTCGGAGGGGCGACCGGGGCGGGCGGCGACTCGCCCAAGCTCCTCGTCCGGTGCGATGCGTCCGACCGTATCTGGATCGACGTCTGGCAGGACGACGCCGCCTCGCCGGACAAACACTTCCTGGTGAAGTTCGCGCGCCGCAACACCGACCGGGATCGCCTCATCCTCCGATCGGAGCACGTCTACTACCGCGCGCTGGCAGAGCTCGGCATCGAGACGATCGACACCTCCGGGTTGTCGCTCCAGGAGGGTGAGGCAGGCCCGAGCCTCTGGTTGCCGAGGTTCGATGTGGAGGTCCGCGACGGTCGCACCGTGCGTTGGGGCATGGAGTCGGTCTACGCGCTGCTGCACGCAGAGCCTGCGTCCTGGCTCTCGCACCAGCAGGCGCTCGGTGCACTGCGGCAGCACTTCCCGACAGAGTCGTGGCCGGAGCTGCTCGTGGAGTATCTGCGCCGCGACCTGCTCAACCTCGTCTTCGGCAACAGCGACAACCACGGGCGGAACACGGCGGTCCTTCGCACCGACAGCGGGGTGAGGCTCGCGCCGGTGTACGACTTCGCGCCGATGAAGCTGGACCTCGACGGAATCACGCGCACCACGCGCTGGGAGGGCTTCGAGCGGGGAGGCGAGGTGGACTGGCCGGGGCTGCTCCAGAGCTTCGAGGACGTTCCCGAGGAGCGGCTGCGCGAAGGACTCCGGCCCCTGGCGCACAAGCTCGTGGATCTGCGAGACCGGCTTCACGCGCTCGGGCTGCCGGAGGAGACCTTGACCTTCCCTGCGCTCGGGCTTGCCGACACCGCACGCAAGCTGCGCGATTGGACGCTCCTGTGAAGCTCACCCCCACCGAGGCCGCGCGGATGGACGCGGCGGCGCGCAAGGCGCTGCTCGACGAGGTGGCCGCGATGGTCAACGCCGGCGAACTCTCCCTGGGTGACGCCGTGCGCGTGCTCCGAAGCGCGGTGCTGGGCATGGATCGCCAGAGGTTCGCCAGGGCGGTGAAGGTGTCGCCGCGCGCGCTGGCCACGCTGGAAGACGACGCGGACGCGAACCCCACGCTGGAGACCGTGCGGCGCGTCCTCAAGCCCTTCGGGGGCGCGCTCGGGCTGGTGTTCCCGAAGATGTCACCGCCATCGAGACGTGACGACGCGCGCGAAGAGCTGAAGGCCGCAGTACTCGAAGCGCTCGCGCGAAACCGCCGGCGTCCGAAGAAGAAGCCGTCGCTCAGCCCGCGGCCCGCGCCCGGCGGCGAGGGCGGGGCAGAGGGGTAACCGCGATCTCCTCCACGCCGTGCTCGTCGTAGCGGGTCTCGATCTTCCAGCGGGACGCGGTCTCCAGCTCCGACTG
>CAZCWA010000701.1:0-1955 GCA_964502265.1 uncultured Myxococcaceae bacterium
TGGTGGACGTGCAGATCCGCCGCATCAACTACGTGGACGAGGTCCAGGTGAAGGTCTTCGAGCGGATGATCTCCGAGCGCCGCCGCATCGCCGAGCGCTCGCGCTCCGAGGGCATGGGCCGCTCGGCGGAGATCCGCGGGCAGATGGAGCGCGAATTGCGGACCATCCGCTCGGAGGCGTACCGGACGGCGCAGGAGATCCAGGGCAGGGCGGACGCGGAGGCAGCGCGCATCTACGCCGACGCCTACGGACGGGACGCGGAGTTCTACCAGTACCTCCGCACCATGGAGGCGTACGGGCAGAGCATGGACCGCTCCACCTCGCTCATCATGGGGACCGACAGCGACTTCTACCGCTACCTTCGCAGCGCCGGCACCGGGCGGCGCTGAGCGAGGACGCACATGACCGAGACGACGACGCGCAACGAGGCCATCGGCCGGGCGTGGATCGACGCCTTCAACGCGTACGACGTGGACGCGCTGGTGGCGCTCTACGCAGAGGACGCGACCCACACCTCGCCGCGGATCCGGGCGCTGCATCCGGAGACCGGCGGGCTGCTGCGAGGCCGCGCGGCGCTGGCGAAGTGGTGGCGCGAGGCGAACGTGCGGCTGCCGGGCCTGCGCTACGAAGTCTCCACGCTCACCGCCAACGACGACCGGGTCTTCATCGAGTACGTCCGCCACGCGCCGGAGGGACCGCCCTCCCCGGTGGCCGAGGTGTTCGAGGTGAGGGACGGACGAATCGTCGCCTCGCGCGTCTATCCGGGCTGAGCCGCTGCCGGCACCGCCGTCTACAGCGCGGTGGCCTGGGCCTCGAGGAAGGCGATGAGCCGTGGGTGCAGCTCGTCCGGCGCGTGGCGTCCGAGCACGAGGTCCCCGTGGCCGTAGTCGTCCCGGAACCCCGAAGCGCGGCCGGCCACCAAAAGCTCGCACGGACCGCCGAGCAGCGTCTTCGCGTGGGCCACCGCTTCAGGCGGCGCGAGCAGGTCCTGCGCGCCCGCCACGTGCAGGGTGGGGACCGTCACCCGGGAGAGCAGGGCGGCGTAGTCCACGCTTCCATCCAGTGACTCCCAGCGTCCCGTCGTGGACCACTGCAGGAACTGGCGCGCCACGCCCTTCGAGACGTCCGCCGAGACGTTGACGAGCGCGCGGTTGCGGATCTCCTCGTCGAGGTTCGCCGAGTACGCGAGGTAGAGCATGAACCAGTCCGGCGGCGGCACCCACAGGGAGAGGCGGGCGAGGTTCTGGATCGGCACCCGCGCCCTCGACGAATCGAGCAGCGGGCGCAGCAGCCGCGCGAAGGCCCGGAGCCCGCGCTGGACGGTGAAGGTGGTGGGGCTTCCGAGCGTGACCACCGCCTTCAGCGGCGCGTCGGGGAAGCGGCCCAGGTGCGCGAGCGGGAGCAGGCCGCCCTTGGCGTGTCCGAGCCACAGCGCGCCCTTCGCCTCGACGCCCGCCTCACCGGCCTTCGCGATCGCGTGCCCCAGCGCCGCGCGGACGTCGTGCTCCGCCATCGCGTCGAAGGTGCAGAGCGCAGGCTCGATGGCGCCGGACTCGCCACGCCCACGGAGCTCGAGGATGAAGGTCTCGAAGCCGCGCTCTGCCAGCCTCCGCGCGAGCGAGTAGCGGTCGCTCAGATCGAAGGTGTACCGGTTGGCCCCGCTGCCGTGACAGAGGATGACCGGCTCCTCGTACCTGCGCGGGCCCCTCGGCGTGTAGCGGGCCAGCGTGACGTGGGCGCCGTCCGCCGTCTCCACGCGCTCCTGCGCATCCGGAACGAAGGGCTGCACCAGCTCCCGGTAGCCGAAGGGGAAGGCCTTCACCGTCTCCCCGAGCCGGATCCACCACGACGCGGGCACCGTGGGACCTTCCGCCTGGGCGACGGTGGCCGCATCGCGCTCGGCGGCGAGCTCTGAGGGATCCGGCACCATCGCCCCTCTTCTATTTCAGGAGTGC
>CAZCWA010000702.1:0-1951 GCA_964502265.1 uncultured Myxococcaceae bacterium
GGTGCATCGGCTTCCAGACCGGGCGGGACTCGATGTCGAGCTTCTCCATCGCCAGACGGAGGTCCTCGCGCGTGGCGCCGAACTCGGCCGGGTCCACCTGGAGGCAGGTGAGCCACGCGTTCATCTTCCCGTAGGGGGCCTCGGGCATGAAGGAGATGCCGGGCAGGTCCTCGAGCGCCGCGCGGTAGAGCACGTTGTTCGCCCGCCGCTGACGTACCCGCTCGTCGAGGACGCGGAGCTGGCCCCTGCCCACCGCCGCGAGCAGGTTCGATAACCTGTAGTTATAACCAATCTGCGAGTGCTGATAGTGCGGCGCCGGATCCCGGGCCTGCGTCGCGAGGTGCCGCGCGCGGTCGATCCAGTCCTTGCGCGCCGAGACCAGCATCCCGCCGCCGCTGGTGGTGATGATCTTGTTCCCGTTGAAGGAGAACACGGAGAGGTCACCGAACGAGCCGGCCGGCTTCCCCTTGTAGGTCGCGCCCAGCGCCTCGGCCGCGTCCTCGATGATCGGGACCTCGTAGCGCGCGCAGGCCTCGCGGATGGGATCCATGTCCGCCACCTGGCCGTAGAGGTCCACGACCACCACCGCCTTCGGGAGCTTGCCGCGCTTCGCGCACGCCTCGAGCTCCTCCGCCAGCAGGCCCGGATCCATGTTCCAGGTGTCCGCCGAGCTGTCGATGAAGACCGGCGTGGCGCCGAGGTACGCAATCGGATTCGCCGACGCGGAGAACGTCAGCGTGGAGCAGAGGACCTCGTCGCCCGCCTCCACCCCGAGGAGGACGAGCGCCAGATGCAGCCCCGCCGTCCCGCTGGAGAGCGCCGCCGCGTGAGGCACCTCCACCTTCGCCGCCAACTCCCGCTCGAACGCGTCCACGTGAGGCCCGAGCGGCGCCACCCAGTTGGAGTCGAACGCGTCCAGCAGGAGCGAACGCTCCTCAGGACCCATGTGGGGAGGGGAGAGGTACACGCGGGGCATCAGTCGATTCTCCTCGTCACGCGCGCGGGCACGCCGTGCGCCACCACGCCGCCGTCGATGTTCCGGTTCACCACCGCACCCGCCCCGATGACCGTGCGGTCACCCACGCTGACACCCGGCAGGACCACAGCACCCAGGCCGAGGTGGGTGCCTTCTCCGAGCGTCGCACCACCGCCCATGGTTGCATTGGGCGAGAGATGCGCGAATGCGCCCACGCGGCAGTCGTGCTCCACCACCGCGCCCGTGTTCACGATGGCTCCCGGCCCGAGCACCGCACCCGGGTTCACGCTCGCGTTGGCCATCACCACCGTGCCCTCGCCGAGCCTCGTCGAGGGCGCGACGGCGGCCGTGGGATGCACCGCGGTGATCACCTCGAGCCCCAGTTCGCGGCAGAAGGCGAACGTGCGTTCCCTCGCGCCGTTGTCGCCGATGCCGAGCGCGACAGATGGCCTCTCCTGTTCGCCCGCTGCGTCCGCTTTGGCGTCCGCGAGGTCTCTCAGCCACTGCCGTCCGCCCAGCACGGGAAGCTCGAACACCCGGGTACCCGCTTCGCGTCCGTCATCCACGAAGCCCAGCAGCTCACATCGGCTGGTGCGGAGGAGGATGTCAGCCACCACCTTGCCGTGACCTCCAGCGCCGTAAACCACAACGCGGGGCCTCACCGTGACTCCGTGGCGGAGGGGCTGCCCATGAACTCGGTCATCGTGGCCTGGCCCGGCTGCGAGACGCCGCTTCCTCGGAGCACCTTGCCCACCGTCATCAGGAGGATCTTCGCGTCGAGCAGCAGGGACCAGTTGTCCACGTACCAGACGTCGAGCTCGAAGCGCTCCTCCCACGACAGTGCGTTGCGCCCGTTGACTTGCGCCCATCCGGTGATGCCGGGCTTCACCTCGTGCCGACGCGCCTGCCGCGGCGTGTAGCGGTCGAGGTACCGCATGAGCAGGGGCCGCGGCCCCACCAGGCTCAGGTCGCCCT
>CAZCWA010000703.1:0-1922 GCA_964502265.1 uncultured Myxococcaceae bacterium
GCGCTGGGTGCTCCCCACCGCCGCGTCCGCGCCCAGCTCTCCGGGCGGCGTGAGCATCGTGAGGGCGAGCAGGTCGGTGGCCATCACCACCTTCGCGCCCGCGCCACGCGCCCGCTCGATGAACGGCCGCCAATCCTCCACGCCGCCGTCCGTGGCGGGGTACTGCACCAGCGCGCCGAACACGCCCGCGAAGTCCGCCTTTGCCGCGTCGCCCACCACCACCTTCACATCGAGGGGCTCGGCGCGCGTGCGCACCACCGCGATGGTCTGCGGGTGGCACCTGTCGGAGACGAAGAAGGTCCGCGCCTCCTCCTTCTCGCGCAGGGCGAGGAACATGCTCATCGCCTCGGCGGCCGCGGTGGCCTCGTCGAGCAGCGACGCGTTGGTGACCTCGAAGCCGCAGAGGTCGATCACCATCGTCTGGAAGTTGAGCAGCGCCTCGAGCCGGCCCTGGGAGATCTCCGCCTGGTACGGGGTGTACTGCGTGTACCAGCCCGGGTTCTGCAGCACGTTGCGCAGGATCACCGGCGGCGTCAGCGTCCCCGAGTAGCCCATGCCGATGAACGAGCGCCAGACCTCGTTCTGCTTCGCCAGCGCGTCCAGATCCTCGAGCAGCGCGTGCTCGTTCCGCTCCACGTCCAGCGCGAGCGGCTTCTGGGTGCGGATCCCCTTCGGGACCGCCTGATCGATCAGCGCGTCGAGCGAGGGCACGCCCAGCACCTTCAGCATCTCTTCGACCTGCGGGTCGTCGGGGCCGAGGTGGCGGTCGGGGAAGCGGTCGGGGTGGCGGAGCGAGGTGGGGCTCTTCATGTCGGCTCCCTAACCGTTGGGAACCACCCTTTCAAGCACCGGCTGGCCCCCCGCCCGGGGCGCGCTGCGTCAGGGCGGCCAGCTCAGGGTGAGAAGGACCTCGCTGTCCTCGAACGCCTCCACAGCGTGCGGCCGCAGCTTCTCGATCGCGAGCAGGTGACCTGCGTGGAGTCGCCGGTGCTCGCCGTCCACCTGCACCGCCACCCGGCCCTTGAGCACGTGGAGGGTGAGGTCGCCTTCGGCGGTGTGCTCGGGGATGACCGCGCCCTTCTCGAGGACCATCAGCACCACCCGCAGCTCCGGGCGCTTCACCAGGGTGCGCGCGGTGTTGCCGCCGGACTCGATGTCCTTCAGCGCCGCCCACGCTTCCCTGGTCGCCTGGGCGAGATCCACCTCCCGCACCGGCTCGTCCAGATGCCGGCTGGGGACGATCGTGGCCGATGTCTCTTCGGTCTGGGATTCCATGTCCCTCAAGTTGGCCACCCTGCGCGCGCGGGCCATGCCGGCCGCGCAGGCAGGGGCCCGGCTCCCCGGCCGGGCGGCGCGCGATGCGATCGTGACGCGCGTTACGATCGGGGCATGTGCCGCAACATCAAGAGGCTCCATCCGTTCGATCCGCCCGCCACGAAGGACGAGGTCCGCGCGTCCGCGCTGCAGTACGTGCGCAAGCTGACCGGGATGAACACGCCGTCGCAGGCGAACCAGGAAGCGTTCGACGAGGCGGTGGAGGAGATCACCTCCCTCACGCTGCGCCTCTTCGAGAAGCTGGAGGTACACGGCCACCTCCACACGCGCGAGGAGGAGCGAGAGAAGGCAGCCGAGCGCGGCAAAAAGCGAGAGGCGCAGCTCCGGCAGCGCTACGCGAGGTAGCCGGGCGCGCCGCCATGAAGGCCGAGGCATAGGCCGCGGGCCCGGGGCCCATCCACGGCGCCAGGCGCCATGTGCGGCAGCACCGCGCCCGCGTGGAACGCACAGCAGGACCCCGCAGCCGCATCACCCCCTGCTCGAGCCGAACACCGGATTCCTGACGCCCTCTCTGCGTGAAACGCCCAGCAGTACCGGCAGAACGCCCAGCAGCACCGGCAGAACGCCCAGCGTCCGCGCAGAACGAC
>CAZCWA010000704.1:0-1906 GCA_964502265.1 uncultured Myxococcaceae bacterium
TCTTCCCGCTGGTGGCCTGCATCTTCCCCACCGTGTTCATGGTCCTCTTCGGGCCGATCGTGTTCGCCCTGATGTACGGCGGGGTGACGGGGTAGACTCCGCCCCGCAGCCCGCTCCAGTGACCGTTTTTCCGCTGACCAGCCTGAAGGTGATCCATGCCGTCTGACCAGATGCCCCCGACCCGCCGCCGTCCCGGTTCGGGGGCTGGTCAATCCGCCGGAGGTGAGAGGTCCGCACAGGACCGCCCGGTGCGGCGGCCCACCGGCGTGCAGCGTCCGGTGTCCGCGCCCAGGCCCGCGGTCGCGCCCGCGGCGGAGGCCCGGCTGATCGTCGTCGCCGGCCCGAAGGCGGGGGAGGAGTTCATCCTCTCCGGCGACGAGGATCTCGTGATCGGGCGGGCGACGGAGAACCCCCTCTCCATCCCGGACACCTCGGTCTCCCGCCGCCACTGCATCCTGCGCCGGACGGCGGAGGGCTGGGCGGTGAGCGATCTCGGCTCCGGCAACGGCACCCTGGTGGGCGGCGAGCGGGTGGACGCCGAGCACGTGCTGCAGCACGGCGAGACCATCACCATCGGGGACACGCAGCTCACCTACCAGTCCCTCGCCGACGCGACGGACCGCAGGGCGCTGCCGGTGCGCCGTCCCGGATCGGGAGACGTGCCCTCGCGGCGGAGCATCCCCGGGCGGCCGGACGCGCGGCCGCGGGTGGTGCGCTCGGTCCAGGCGCAGGCGGTGGACCCGGCGAAGAAGCGCAAGATGATGATCATCGCCGGCGCGGCGGCGGTGGTGATCGTCGGCGGGCTGGTGGCGGCGAAGATGGCGGTGGACGCGCGGAACCAGGAGCTGTTCGCCCAGCAGCAGGCGGAGATGGAGCGGCGCGGCGAGCTGGCCTCGGTGTTCCAGGACGGCAAGAACCTCGTCCGCGACGGGCAGTGGGTGGAGGCGAAGGTCAAGTTCGAGGAGATCCTCGCCCGCGCGCCGGGCTACCCGGGCGTGCGGGACTACCTCGACCGCGCCAACGTGGAGATCCCCAACCAGCAGCGGCTTTCGGAGGCGGAGACCGCCCTTGCGGACAACCGGCTGGGCCCGGCCGCGGCCGCGCTCGGGGCGGTGAGCTCGGACACGCAGCAGTACGAGAAGGCGCGCGCGCTCAGGTCGCTGCTGGATCAGAAGCTGAGCGAGCGGCTGCGCGAGGCCACCGGGCTGATGAACGCCACCGGCGACAAGGACGTGCGCCGGGACGCCTACACGCAGGCGCTGACCATCGCGCAGGACATCCTCGCGGCCAGCGAAGACCACCGGGACGCGCAGGTGGTGGCGCAGAACGCGCAGCGGCAGCTCGACCTGCTCGATGCGCCGGTGGCGGCCGCCCCGGCCGGCCCCGTCCAGAAGGCGTGGGAGCCGGTGGTGGCGCGGTACCTGGATGGCGATCTCACCGGCGCGCTGGCGATGGCGGACGCGTGCGCGGGCAGGGACAAGAAGTGCGGCGCGCTGGCCTCGGAGATGCGCGAGTTCGCCAACCTCTACAAGAAGGTGGAGGAGCTGGACGTGCGCGGGCTGCAGCGGCTGTTGCAGCTCGACCGGTCCATCGGCAACGGGCGCCGTTCGAAGATGGGGACCGTGGCGGGCACGCGGGCGGCCTCGGTGTTCTACCGGAATGCGTCGGCGGCGAAGGTCGCAGGGCAGTGGGGCAAGGCCATGGATTGGGCCAAACGCGCGCTGCAGGCGGACCCGGGGCACGCGCCGTCGCAGGCCATCGTCCACGAGGTCACCGGAAAGGCGAAGGACGTCTACATGCTCGGGTACCAGCTCGAGCCCACCAGCCCGGACGACGCGATGGTGAAGTACCGCGAGGTGCTGGTGATGACCGCCGCCGGGGACGAGTACCACGACAAGGCGAAGTC
>CAZCWA010000705.1:0-1903 GCA_964502265.1 uncultured Myxococcaceae bacterium
GTCGAGGCCGCGCAGGAGGCCGCCAAAGGACGGCGCGCCTTCAGCAAGCAGCTCGTGGACTCGATGAACCGCAACCTGCAGCAGATGCTCGACCAGGTGTTCGCGGCGGGGTCGCTCATCGCGATCGATCAGCCCGAGGTGCACCAGCGGCTCACCGGTCCCCGGCGGACCCGTTCCAGGAAGAAGAAGGAGCCGCTGAGCCAGCCGGCGTAGCGGGTGCCGAGACCGCAGTCCCCGCCGCCACGGCCGCGTTCTGTGCCCTTGCCGCCCGCACGCCTGCGCCTGCCGCCGAGCCGCCTGCGCTTGTTGCCGAAGTCGCTGCGTTCGCCGCCGAGGCCCCTGCGCTTCCCTCCGGAGCCGCTGCGCTTACCGCCGGGCCGCCTACATCTGCGAAATGTGTGTCTGCAGCTGCTGCCGTCCTACATGCGGGACGTGCAAATGGTTCCGAAGTGGTCCCCCCACCGCCCCTCCCGTACCCTCCGCCCGAGTGACTGGGAGCAGGCCGGCATGAACGTCGTCGAAGCACAGGATGGGAAGTGGCCGCGGCAGCTCCAGCGCGGCGAGGCGGTCCGGCCCTGAGCACGGCACTCCCTGCAACGCGCGCGCAGCGCAGCTCCGAGCTGGCGGAGCGGGCCTTCGAGCGGACCTCGGGGGCGCCGCTGGTGCACGGCAACGCCGTGCGGGTGCTGAAGGACGCGCGGGAGAACTATCCGGCGTGGCTCTCGGCGATCGCGGGCGCTCGGCGCTCGGTCTTCTTCGAGAACTACATCATCGAGGAGGACGCGGTCGGCCAGCGCTTCGCCGAGGCGCTCGCGGACAAGGCGCGCGAGGGCGTGCCGGTGATGCTGCTGCGCGACTGGGTGGGCTCGCGCTCCACTGCGTCCGCGCGCTTCTGGCGGGACCTCGAGGCGGCCGGCGTGCAGCTTCGCGTCTTCAACCCGCTCCGGCTGACCCGCCCCTTCGGCTGGGTGAGCCGGGACCACCGCAAGATGCTCAGCGTGGACGGCGAGGTGGCCTTCGTCTCCGGGCTCTGCGTCAGCCACCGCTGGGACACCTGGCGGGACACCGGCGTGGAGGTCCGCGGCCCCGCGGTGGCGCATGTGGACCGCGCCTTCGCCCATGTGTGGCGCAGGACGGGCGCGCCGCTCGACGAGGGTCTGCTCCTCCCCGCCGAGGCCATGCCGCTCCGGGGCGAGGTGGCGGTGCGCGTGGTGGCCAGCGAGCCGGAGTCCACCGACCTCTTCCGGCTCGACCAGATGATCGCCGCTGCCGCGCAGCGCACCCTCTGGCTCACCGACGCGTACTTCATCGGCTTCGCGCCCTACGTGCAGGCCCTCCGCGCCGCGGCGCAGGCCGGCGTGGACGTGCGGCTGCTGGTGCCCTCCACCTCGGATCTGCCCCTGCTCAGCCCCTTCTCGCGCGCGGGCTACCGGCCGCTGCTCGAGGCGGGGATCCGCATCTGGGAGTGGAACGGGCCGATGCTCCACGCCAAGAGCGCCACCGCGGATGGCCGCTGGGCGCGGGTGGGATCCTCCAACCTCAACCTCGCCTCCTTCATCGGCAACTACGAGCTCGACGTGGCGATCGAGGACGAGGGCGTGGCCTGCGCACTGGAGCGGGACTACCTCGAGGACCTCGCCAACAGCACCGAGATCCTCCTCACCCCCGCCCGCCGCGTCCGCGCGGAGCGGCCGAGGCCGAAGGCCATTCCTCCGGGCTCGAAGGCAGGGCATCCGCCCCGGGTGGGCGCGTACCGCTTCGCGCGCGCGGTGCGGACGGCGGCGGCCTCGAGCACGCGGGTGCTGGGCGCGGTGGAGACAGGCATCGAGCGCGCGCTGGCGCTCGTGCTCGCGGGGATCGCGGTGGTGGGAATCCTCTGGCCGAGGGTGCTCGCGTGGCCGCT
>CAZCWA010000706.1:0-1892 GCA_964502265.1 uncultured Myxococcaceae bacterium
TGCTCTGCGTGCTCAGCCTCGCGCAGCCGGATTTCGGCTCGGCGGTGGCGCTGATGTTCCTGCTCTTCACGCTGCTCTTCGCCGCCGGCGCGAAGCTCTCGTACCTGGTGGGATCGGTCCTGCTCGCGCTGCCGATCGGCTACCACGTGATCGCCTCCTCGCCGTATCGCCTCAAGCGGATCACCGCCTTCATGGACCCGTGGGGCACGCGCGATGGCGCCGGCTACCAGGTGGCCGAGTCGCTGATGTCCATCGGCTCGGGCGGGATCACCGGCCTTGGGCTCGGGGACGGGCGGCAGAAGCTCGGCTTCGTCCCCGAGCTTCACACCGACTTCATCTTCTCCATCATCGGCGAGGAGCTGGGCCTCATCGGGATCACCGTGGTCCTCGTCCTCTACGGGGTGGTGCTCTGGCGCGGCATCCGGGCATCCCTGCACGCGAGCGAGCCGTTCGGCACCTACCTCGGCCTCGGGGTGACCTCGCTCTTCGCCTTCCAGGCCATCGTCAACATGTGCGTGGCCACGGGCCTGCTGCCCACCAAGGGCCTCACGCTGCCGTTCATCTCCTACGGCGGCTCCTCGCTGGTGGTGATGATGGGCGCGGCGGGGGTGCTGCTCTCGGTGAGCGCGATGGCGGAGGCGCGCACCGGCGCCACCCGCCCGGTCCGGCTCTCTCGCACGGTGCAGTCCCAGTCGCAGGAGGCGGCCGCTTGAGGGTCCTGATCGCCGGCGGCGGCACGGGGGGCCACCTCTTTCCGGGCATCGCGCTCGCGGAGGAGCTCACCACCCGCCACCACAACAACGAGGTCGTCTTCGTGGGGACCGACCGGGGCCTCGAGGCGCGCGTGGTCCCCGCCGCGGGCTTCCCCCTGGAGACGATCACCGCGCAGGGCCTCAAGGGCATGGGCTTCCTCAAGCTCCTGCGCGGCCTGTTCACGCTGCCCGTCTCGTTCGTCGAGTCGTGGCGGCTATTGCGCAAGCACAAGCCCGACGTGGTGGTGGGCGTGGGCGGCTACTCGTCCGGGCCGGTGGTGCTCGCGGCCTGGATGCAGGGGATCCCCACCGCGGTGCAGGAGCAGAACGCGTACCCGGGCATCACCAACCGGATCCTCGGCAACTTCGTGGACGTGGCCTTCGTCGCCTTCTCCGAGGCGGGGCAGCACTTCCCGGAGAAGAAGGTCCAGCTCGTGGGCAACCCCATCCGCCGGGCGCTGATGGACAACTACCTGCGCTCCACCGTGGCGCACGAGCGGCTGACGGTGCTCGTCTTCGGCGGCTCGCTGGGCGCGCGGGCGATCAACGCGCGGATGCTGGAGGCGCTCGATCACCTCGGCGATCTGCGGGACCAGGTGCACTTCGTCCACCAGACCGGGAAGAACGATCCGGACGGCATCCGGAAGGTCTACGAGGAGAAGGGTTTCAGCGCGGACGTGCGCGAGTTCATCGACGACATGTCGCAGGCGTACGCGCGCGCGGAGCTGGTGGTCTGCCGCGCCGGCGCGACGACGCTCGCCGAGCTGACGGTGTGCAAGAAGGCGTCGATCCTCATCCCCTATCCGTATGCGGCGGACGACCACCAGGCGAAGAACGCGCAGGCGCTGGTGGACGCGGGCGCGGCGGTGATGTTCCGCGAGAGCGAGCTGTCCGGCGAGAAGCTGGCGGCGGAGATCCGCTCGCTGCTCACCGACACCGAGCGTCGCCGGAAGATGGAGAAGAAGGCCGGGTTGATGGGGCGGCCGGAGGCGGCGAAGGAGCTGGCGGACGTGTGCGTGGAGCTGATGGTGAAGAAGTGGGGCCCCGAGGGGAGGAGGCGCGCGTGAAGAGCCTCTACAAGTCGAGGCACGCGGCGCAGGTGCACTTCGTGGGCATCGGCGGCATCGGCATGAGCGGCAT
>CAZCWA010000707.1:0-1886 GCA_964502265.1 uncultured Myxococcaceae bacterium
TGGAGGTGTCGGACGCGCTGGTCCCGTATGTGGACTCGCGGCAGGACGGCGGGCGCTTCCTCTTCGAGCTCATCCCGTTCATGCGCGACGGGCTCTTCGTCGAGCTGGGCGTGCGCTTCCCCGGCGTGCGGGCGCGGGCGAACCCGGGGCTGCCGCCGGGCTCGTACCAGATCCAGATCAACGAGGTCCCGGTGGTGACGGGGCAGGCGACGCTGGACCACATCCTCGTCAACGACACCGCGGACCGCCTGCGGCTGATGAACATCGATGGCTTCGAGGCGATCAACCCGGCCACCCGCCATCCCGCGGCGTGGGTGCCGGCGCACCACAAGGAGCTGCTCGAGGCGGCGGGGCTGACCACCTGGGACGTGCCGGGCTACATCATCCTGCACCTGGCCGCCGTGCTGCGGCGCCACGCGCGCGAGTTCGTGGGCGTGCAGGAAACGCAGGCCATGCTGGACCAGTTGGAGAAGGCCTTCCCCGCGGTGGTGAAGGAGGTCATCCCCAAGGTGGTGAACGTCCTCAAGCTCACCGACATCCTCCAGCGCCTGGTGGAGGAGGAGATCTCCATCCGCGACATGCGGGGGGTGCTGCAGGCGGTGGCGGAGTTCGGCCAGATCGAGGCGGACAACGTGATGCTCACCGAGCACGTCCGCGCCGCGCTCCGCCGCTACGTCTCCCACAAGTACGGGCGCGGCACGAACACGCTGGTGGTGTACCTGCTCGACCCGCAGATCGAAGAGGCCATCCGCGGATCGATCAAGCGGACCTCGGCGGGTACGCACCTCGCGCTCGAGCCGGACATCGCGCAGGAGATCGTCCAGGCGGTGAAGAACGAGTGCGGACACCTGCCGCCCTCTGCCCAGCGCCCGGTGATCCTCACCGCGATGGACATCCGCCGCTACGTGCGGAAGCTGCTCGAGTACGAGTTCAACCCGCCGTTCTCGGTGGTCAGCTACCAGGAGCTGTCCCCGGATCTGAACATCCAGCCGGTGGCGCGGATCAGCACGCGGTAGCACGGGTGGGCCCTGGGCGGCCCGCCTGGTCTGCCGGTCCCGGAGGTCGTGCATGGCGTCTGTGCCGCCCGAACCGGTGGCCCTCTGTCCCCGCTGCGAGGCGCCGAGGATCGACGCGCCGGATTGCCCGCGGTGCGGCGTGATCTACGCGCGCGCGGAGGAGAGGGCGCGCGCTCGCGTGGCGGTGCAAGAGGTGCCGTCCGAGCCGCCGCAACCGGAGGTGACGGAGGCGTTCCGCGTGCTCGCGCCGCCGACGCCGGACCGCGATCCCGCCCGGGAGGCCGCGCGTTGGGAGGCCCGGCTGCGGCTGTGGGTGCTGCCCTCTGCGCTGGTACTTGCGTTCCTCTTCGTCGGCACCGGCATGGGCGGCTTCGTCGCCCGCCTGGTGAGCGGGATGTGGCTGCACGAATTCGGTCACGCCACCGCGGCCTGGCTCTGTGGCTACCCGGCGGTGCCGCTGCCGTGGTTCACCTCCATCTCGGCCAGCCGCTCACTGGCGCCGACGCTCCTGCTCGCGGGAGGGTTCGGGTACATGGCCTGGCGGCGGTGGGCGGCGGGGCTTGCTCGCGGCGCCCTTCCGTTCGCTGCGGTGGCGGTTGCCGCGGTGGCGGGCAGGGTGGTGTCCGTCGACGCGGCCCAGGTGTTCATCACCTTCTGGGGAGATGGCGGCGCGCTCGTCTATGCCGCGCTGCTGCTGGCCTGCTTCTACGTCGAGCCCGGGTCGTGGCTGCACCGGGGCGCGCTGCGGTGGGGGTTCGTCGGGCTCGGCGCGCTGGGCTTTGCGGACGTCTTCTCCACCTGGTGGCGCGCGTGGGGCGACCCGGCGGAGATCCCCTTCGGCCGCATCGAGGGCGTGGGCCTCTCGGACGC
>CAZCWA010000708.1:0-1879 GCA_964502265.1 uncultured Myxococcaceae bacterium
AGAACGCCCCGTCCATGTCGCCGTCATGCGCCTGCAGCCGCGCCAGCACCCGCACCCAGTCCACGCCGTCGTCCACCCCGCCCGCGGCCAGGGTCACGCTCCGCCGCGCCGTGTCCGGTCCGCCGTTCGCCACGTCCACGAACGCGAGCACGTCGTCCTGTTCGGTGACGATCGGGTTCACCGAGGCGAAGCACGCGTACTCCGCAGGCTGTCCTGCCGACGTCCCCACGTTGGCGATCCGGCGCCCCAGCGGCACCACGTCACCTGCGGCCGCGGCGGGCGGCGCGGTCACCTGCAGCACCGCGTAGTCCTGCTGCGGAGCCCGAAGCTGCACCGGCCCCACCGCGACGCTGATGTTGTTCGACTCGTCGAGCTCCCAGATGGCGCTCCGCCAGTCCGCCACCGCGAAGACGTAGAAGTCACCGTTGACGAGTGGCGCGCCGGTGATGCGGTCGACGATGGGCCAGTTCACCACCACCTCGTGGGTCACCGTCTGGCCGGCGGGCACCGCGGGGAACGGCTCGTCGGCGAAGCCCTGATCCACGAGCAGCGAGAGGTTGTTGTCGCGCGAGAGCACGAGGGCCATGTGGGTGGGGATGGCGGCGAAGTCGCCCACGTTGCGCACCGTCAGCCGGAAGCGCGCCGCCCGGCCGTAGTCGCCCACGCGCACCGCCTGGAAGGTCAGCACGTCGATCAGCTCGAGCGCCTCCACCTGGAGGTCCGCCTGCGACACGGTCGTCTGCGCCGACGAACTGGCCGTGTTGTTCGACTCCAGGGCCTCCGTCACCTGGGCCAGCGGGTCCACCGTCAGCACCCACGTCACAGGACCGCCCTGCACGCCCGCCGGCAGCGTCACCGGGATCGTCAGCGCGTACGCCGCGCCTGCGCCGAAGGTGAGGCTGTTCTCGTAGACCGTCCTCAGGGGAGCGCCCGAAGCGGCGGTCGTGGTGGCGATGCGGAAGAGGACGGGCACGAGGTTCCCCGCCGCGTCGACCACCGCCTCGGTGCCCCGGTTGCCGAGCTTCACGGTGAAGGACACCTGGCTGCCCGGCTGCGTGGTGCCGGGGCCGTTGGAGATCTCCTCGGCCACCAGATCCACGCCCGAGATGAACGTGCTGGCGGTGGCGCGCACGTTGTTCTGCTCGTCGAACTCGGGGACCGCGCCGCAGGCCTGGGTGCAGCCTGCCTGGGCCGGCGGGTCCGCCTCCACGAGGACGTAGTACGCGCCCGCCGCCGGCTTCGGCACCGAGATGACGCCGGACTGCACCGTCTGCGTGGCCGGCGTCCCCGGCACCGCGGCGGCGAGGCTGACCGGATTCGTGGACGTCCACAGAAGCTGCGCGCCGCTTCCCAGCGAAGGCGAGGTGGACAGCCACACGCGCCAGGCGAAAGGCCCGGTGGCGGTGCGCCCGCGGTTGCGCAGGAGCGCCGTCACCTCCAGCTCGAGCGTGTTCGGCGGCGGGTTCTGCGCGAGCGCGATCGTCACCGCGTCCACCAGGATGTCCGCCTGCTGCGGCGCCTCGATGGTGAAGGCGGCGTTGCCGGCATTGAAGAGCACCCACGAACTCAGGGAAGGAGACCCGCTCGTCTTCATCCGCGCCTGCCACTTCCAGACGCCCTCCTCCGGCTCGAAGGAGATGCCGGCGAACTCCATCGGCGTCGCGGGCTTGTTGCCCACGAAAACACCCGCGCTGTGCGTGGGGACGTTCTGGAAGGCCTGCCCCACCTCGCGGACCTCGAGCTCGATCTCATAGGTTCCGGTGAGGTTGGTGGTGGAAGGCGCGGTCGCCGTCAGCCAGACCTTCGTCCCCGAAGGCATCACCGTGCCGGGCGGAATCGGGGCGCCGTTCACGTCGTCGCGCTGCTGCTTGAGCGCCTG
>CAZCWA010000709.1:0-1877 GCA_964502265.1 uncultured Myxococcaceae bacterium
TCACCAGCCACGGCGTCTCCTCCATGGCCATCTTGCGGTTGGGGTCCGCCGCGTCCCACGTCTCCAGCGGCGTGTCGCGCTGAGAGAGCTTCTTCGCCATCCGGGCCACCGCGGGGTACTGCCCGTACATCGACGAGAGGATGCCGGTGGAGACGAAGCGGTTGAGCGTCTGCTCCGTGCACTCGTAGGGGTAGTTCACCAGGTACGGCAGCGCGCCGAGCGCCGTGTAGAAGAGCTGCGCGTCGATCGTCACCACGAGCTGGTCGTGCGTCAGCGACGGGTCCGCGCCCTTCGCCAGCGCCGCCATGTCGTCGAAGCTCAGGGTCTTCTGCGCCCCCGCCTCCTGCAGGGTGACGAAGCGCGACTGCGCGAGGTGCAACCTTCCCGGCAGCACGGGGATGGGCCGCAGCTCGCCGTCGCTGAGGTTTCCGCTGCGCGCTGTGACCTTCACCGCCACCTGCCCCGGCCGCTTCGGCGTGACGATGGGGAAGCCCACCGTGCTGCCCGCGCCGGCCTTCGCCTCGAACGGGACGCGCGCCTTCGACGGATCGATCCCGAACGCGCGCAGCACGCTCCGCTGCGTCTCCACGTCCACCAGATCGAACTCCACCTCGCCCTTCAGCGGCCCCTCCGAGGCGTTGTTCACGGTGACGGTGAGCGTGGCGGTGTCTCCCTCGCGCAGGAAGCGCGGCACGTACGGGCGCACCATCAGGTCCTTCACGCTGCGGGTCTTCTTCGTCGCCGAGCCCCCGCGCAGGTCCTTCGTCACCGCGTGCACCCAGACGTTCCAGGACGTCACCGAGTCCGGCACGGTGAACTCGATCGTCGCGCTGCCGTCCTTGTGGGTGAGCAGGTGCGGCGCGAAGAACGCCGTCTCGGAGAAGTCCTGTCGAAGCTGACCCTCCGGCGGCGGCGCCTTCTCGTCCACGTCCCCCTCACCGCCCTGCGCATTGGCGGCGACCTCCTTCTTCATCGGCGCCGGCATCGGCGGTGGGGCGTCCGCCTCCTCGAGCGCCATGTCCATCACCTTCGCGCTGCGCCGGTTCGCCGTCCTGGCTTCCGCGATGGGCGCTGCGGCGGACGGCATCGGCATCCCGCCCGCGAGCCCTCCGAAGTTCCGATAGCGCCGGCCCGGACCACCGATCCCGTACGCGTCGTGGAAGCGAAGGCTGTCCGGGCTGGGCGTGGGGAACCCGGGCACGTCCGCGAAGCCCTCCGAGTGGACCCACTGCGCGTGCGCTGCCCCCAGGCTCGAGCGCACCCACGCGGCAGCGGTGCGCGTGGGGTAGAGGCCCATCACGCTCGGCGGCGAGTGCGGCGCGAAGAGCTCGAGCGCCTCGTCGTACATGTACGCGAGCAGCTCCGCCGCGCCGACCGCCGCTTCTCCCTTTCGCGCAGGCGTCACGGTGACGCGGAAGGTCTCCTTCGCGCCCGGCCGCAGCTTGTCGCGGAAGGTGGCGAAGTCGATCTTCAGCTCGCGGTCGTCCCACGGCACGAAGACCGACTCGGTTGCAGTGACGAGCTGGTGGTCGCGCATCACGGTCGCGCTGACGCTGAAGCCGCCCCGATCCTGCGCGCCCACCGGCAGGGTGAGCAGCGCGCCGGACTCACCGGCGGTGAGCTCCTGACGGGAGATGCGCCGGCCCGCGCGGTAGACGTCGACGACGATCCGCTGTCCCGGAATGCCGCTGGTCACCAGCGCCCTCACCTGCTCCCCGGCGCGCGCGGCCTGGCGGTCCATCACCAGGTGCAGCGGCACCGCCAGCTTCGTCCGCTCGCCCGCGACCACGAACAGACGCTGCGACTTGAAGGTGCCACCGAAGTCGTCCTCGGTCTCGTAGTGGAAGCGGTAGAGCCCGGGCGGAAGGCTGCCGGCC
>CAZCWA010000710.1:0-1872 GCA_964502265.1 uncultured Myxococcaceae bacterium
CAACAGCGGAAGGGCGAACGCGGTCCACGTCACGCCGGGCAATGCGAAGAGCACGGCGGAGAGGAGCGCGCCCACGGTGGAGAGGCGCAAAAGGCGCACCTGCCCCACCCGCTCGACCACCAGCCCCAGCACGAGACGCCCGGCGAGGATCCCGCCCCAGAACCCCGCCACCCACGCGCCGGCCGCGGTGTGCCCGAGCCCTCGTGACTCGGTGAGGATCGTGTAGCTCCACTGGCCGGCCGCGATCTCCAGGCCGGTGTAGAGGAAGAAGATCGAGACCTGCAGGCGCACCTTCGGATCGCGCAGCACGGAGAAGCCGCTCGGGCGCGCGGGCACCGGGCCCGGCGGCGTCTCCCACCGCTTGCGCGTGATGAGGAACGCCACGGTCAGCGCGGCCAGCAGCGCGCCGACGATCGCGTAGCCCACCCTCCACGAGGCGCCGCGCGAGAGCGCCGCGGTCATGATCACGGGCCCGGTCATCGCCCCGAGCGAGTAGGCCGCGTGCAGCCAGGTGAGGTGCCTCGGGCGGAAGTTGCGCGCGGCGTACGTGTTCAGCGCGGCGTCGATCGCACCCGAGCCCAGGCCCGTCACCAGCGCCGCGGGCAGGAGCAACACGAGCGCCGGCGCGAAGGAGAAGCCGAACACGCCCGCGGTCACCAGCGCGGTCGAGCCCGCCAGCAAGAGGCCTATCCCGAGGCCCTCGATGAGCCGCCCCGCGAACATCCCGGAGACGAAATAGGAGATGGCCGGGACGGCGAGGATCAACCCCAGCACCGCCTGCGGCAGGCCGAAGGTGTCCCGCAACGACGGCCACGCGATGCCGAGCAACGCGTCCGGTAGACCAAGGCTCACGAAGCCGAGGTACGCGAGCAACAGCAGCACGGGGCGGGCGGTGGGCATGGTCCGCGCGGGAGGGTAATCCCGGCGCGCGCACTCGGGGCGAGAGGCTGCGTGGGAGGGCACGCCCGCGGACGGTAGAGTCCGCCGCCATGCCCGCTCCCACGTCGTCCCATCCCGTGAGGCCCTTGAGCGCGAAGGACCAGGTTCTCGTCGAACGCCTGCGCGCGATCTGCCTCGAGCTGCCCGAGGCCAACGAGCGCGTCTCCCACGGCGAGCCCACCTGGTTCGCCGGCAAGGGGAAGGTGTTCGCCACGCTCGACAACCACCACCACGGCGCCGAGCACCTCGCGGTCTGGCTCCCCCAGCCGCCCGGCGTCCAGCAGTCCCTCATCGACATGGACCCCGAACGCTTCTTCCGACCGCCCTACGTCGGCGTCAACGGATGGGTCGGCGTCGTGCTCGACCGCAAGCCGGATTGGGCGCTCGTGAAGCGGCTGGTCCACGACGCGTTCCGGCACGTCGCCACGCAGAAGCTGCGGAGGGCGCTCGACGAGATCAGTCGACCGTGATGGTCAACGTGAACGGGCCCGATGAGCCGGACGCGCCTGCGACCCAGAGCGTGTACGTGCCGGGCGCGAGGTTCTCCTCCTCGAGCTGCGCTGCGCTCCCGGGACCTGCGAAGCCGCAGCCGTAGTAGTTCATCGACGGGCAGCCGCCACCCTTCAGCGAGAGCAGGGGCTGGTAGCCGGGATCGTTCGATTGCAGCACCACCCGGATGGCGCCCGGTTCGGTCAGGGTGATCCGGTACGCCCGGTCCGGGCCCGGCGCCCCGCTGCCGCAGGCGTGCGAGACGTCCGCGCGGTAGCCGACCGTCGTTCCCTGAAGCACGTGCACGCCCGCGCCGTGGACGGACTCCGCGCCGAAGCAGCGGTCTCCGGGGAGGAACAGGTTCATGCTCAGCTCGGAGGGCGCCTCGCCGGGCTGCGGCTCGCCCCTGCGCGCGAGGCGAAGCACGTGGTCTCCCGCAGGCAG
>CAZCWA010000711.1:0-1870 GCA_964502265.1 uncultured Myxococcaceae bacterium
TCGGCTTCGAGGTGATGGCGCGCACGCTGCGGCGCACCGGGCTCTCCATTGGCCAGCGGCCGGTGCTCGAGCAGCGCAAGGCCTGGCAGCAGGTGGCGAAGGCGCAGCCGAACGCGCTCCGCCGCGAGATCTCGGTGACGGACGTGGACGCGGGCGGCGTGCCGGCGAAGTGGGTCGTGCCGCACGGGGTGGCGGACGACACGCCGGTGCTCGTCTACCTGCACGGCGGTGGCTACCGGTACGGCTCGTGGGAGTCGCACGGCGAGCTGGTCTCCCGCATCGCGAGGGCCGCGAAGGTCCGCGCGCTCTTCGTGGAGTACCGCCTCTGCCCCGAGCACCGCTTCCCCGCCGCGGTGGCGACTCGGCTGGCGGGGATGTTCCCGAAGGGCGAGCCGGGCCGCGCGATCGACGAGTGCGCGCGGTTCATCGGGCGGAGCGTGGGCACGGAGCCGGCTTCGACCGCGTAGGCTTCCAGCCATGCTCCCTCCCGTCCTGCAAGGCCGGCTCGCGCTGCCCGTCATCTGCGCGCCCATGTTCCTCGTCTCCGGCATCGAGCTCGCACGCGCATGCTGCAACGCGCGCATCGTGGGCAGCTTCCCGGCACTGAACGCGCGCACCACAGAGCTGCTGGACGCGTGGCTGACGGAGCTTCAGGCGGGCCTCGCCGAGGACGCGGCGCCCTACGCGGTGAACCTCATCGTCCACCGCACCAACCCGCGCGTGGAGGCGGACCTCGCGCTGCTGGAGAAGCACCGGGTGCCGATCGTGGTGACCTCGCTCGGCGCCGTGTCCGAGGTCGTGCGGCGGGTGCACGGCTGGGGCGGCATCGTCCTCCACGACGTGACCAACGCGCACCACGCGAGGAAGGCGATGGAGGCGGGCGTGGACGGGATCATCGCGGTGGCCAACGGCGCGGGCGGCCACGCGGGAACGCTGAACCCCTTCGCGCTGGCGAGCGAGATCCGCTCCTTCTGGGACGGGACGCTCATCCTCGCCGGCTGCATCAACACCGGCGCTCAGGTGCTGGCCGCGCGGGCGATGGGTGCGGAGCTCGCGTACCTGGGCACCCGCTTCATCGCCACCGCGGAGTCCGCCGCGCCGCCCGGGTACAAGCAGATGATCCTCGACGCGCGCGCGGAGGACATCGTCTACACGCCCGCGGTCTCCGGCGTCGCCGCGAGCTTCATGCGCAGCTCATTGGAGAAGGCGGGCTACGACCTGACGCAGCTCGGGCGGCCGGGCGAGGTGGACTACGGCCAGAAGCTCAAGCCCGCGGACGACGAGGCGAAGGCGTGGAAGACCGTGTGGTCCGCTGGCCAGGGCGTGGGCACCATCCGGGACGTGCCCACGGTGGCGGAGCTGGTGGCGCGCCTTTGCCGCGAGTACGCCGAGGCGCAGGCGCGGCTCGCTCAGTAGTACCAGGGGAACTTCGACCAGTCCGGCTCGCGCTTCTCGAGGAAGGAGTCGCGGCCCTCGCGCGCCTCGTCGGTCATGTACGCGAGCCGCGTGGCCTCGCCGGCGAAGACCTGCTGACCCACCATGCCGTCGTCGATCGCGTTGAAGGCGAACTTGAGCATGCGCTGCGCGGTGGGGCTCTTACCGCAGATCTTCTTCGCCCACTCGAGCGCGACCTTCTCCAGGTCCGCGTGCGGGACGACCGCGTTGACCATGCCCATCCGGTGCGCGTCCTCGGCGGAGTACTCGTCGCCGAGGAAGAAGATCTCCCGCGCGAACTTCTGGCCCACCTGCCGCGCGAGGTACGCCGAGCCGAAGCCGCCGTCGAAGCTGCCGACGTCGGCGTCGGTCTGCTTGAATCGCGCGTGCTCGGCGCTGGCCAGGGTCAGGTCGGAGACGACGTGCAGGCTGTGCC
>CAZCWA010000712.1:0-1865 GCA_964502265.1 uncultured Myxococcaceae bacterium
CGGTCGCGCGCGGTGAACCAGTCCTCCGTGAACGGCTTCGGCTCTGGCTTGCGCTCAGGCTTGACCGGCACCCGCGCCCGGATCACCTCGTCCAGGCCGCGCGCCATCAGCGAACACACGTCCACCGCATCGTCCACCTGGCCACCCTGGCCGTGGAACGCGCACAGCTGCTCGATCAGCCGGGACACCCACGGCGCGGCCTCGGGCTGCGGCAATAGCACCTTCCCGCTCTGCATCAGCGCGGCGAACCCGTAGGCCCGCTCCAGCTTGGACCCCGCCGGCGCCAGCCCCTCGCGCAGCGTGAACGCCCTTTCCTCCTGCATCCGGCGGTTGATCACCCCGCTGACCGAGCGCAGGATGACGCCCTTTTCCTCGAACGCGGACAGCGGCCGGTACTGCTTCACCAGCCTGGCCCACTGGATAATCCACTCGTCGGGGCTGGTCTGCCCGTACCACCAGTCCACCGCGTACAGGTTGTGGTGCTCGTCCACGCCCCAGACGCCATGCTCGGTGAAGTCAGGCTCGGCCTCAGGGCGGTCTGGATCCGGCTCGCCGGCGTAGTCGGACGCGATGTAGTAGTTCAGGTGCTGCGGCAGGCGGTCGTAATGCCGCACCCACGCCCGCTTGAACAGCACGCCCGCGCGTGACCGGCACTTTCCCTCCCAGACGTGCTCGTACAGGTCCAGGTTCAGGTCTCGCATCTTCCTACGTTCAACGTCCATCGCCTCGTTGAACCACGGATTGTCCCGCCAGTTGATCTCCTGCACCCAGGCGTCGGGGTCGGTCCGCTTCACGAACCGCTCATAGACGTAATCCGTCTCCTGGTCCGGGTTGAACGTGGCCACGATCTCGGCGCCGGTCGTGCGCACGATCGTCGGGATCAGGATGTTCCACGAATGCGGCGTGACGCTGTGCGCCTCCTCCACCCAGACCCGGGTCGCGCCCTCGAACGACTTGATGCTGTCCGCCGTGTGATCCTTCAGGCCGGAGAATGAGAACGTCGAGCCGGTCAAGCGGCAGCGGATCTCCGCCTTCAGCACCTCGAAGTACTCGGAGACGCCCATCCTTCCGATGTAGTCCTTGATGACCTGCATCGAGGACTCGGCCAGCGACTTCTGCACCTCGCGCACGCACAGGATGCGGTGCTGCGCCGTCATCGCCTCCAGGATCAGCCACTGCGCGACCCCGTGCGACTTACCGCCGCCGCGGCCGCCGTGGAGAATCTTAAACTGCCGGGGTTGGAACAGCCCCTCCAGCTTCTCGGGGAGCTGGACGTTGACCTCGGTCACTCGGGACGGACCAGCTTCACCGTGACCTGGGGCGGCTGCAGCGGGCTATCGGGATCACCGGCGAGCGTCGTTCGGTCGCCGTACTTCTTCGGCTTCAGCTTCGCCGCCACCCATTTGCGGGCATCCACGCGCAGGCGGTCGCGGGCGGTCATCACCGCGGAATCCTCGGCAATGTCGCAATCCTTGTCCGAAATCGCCACGATCTCGTCGGCCAGGGTATCCGCCTGATCTTCTCGCGCGCGGGCGTACATGTCGCGGAATTCATCATGGGCGGCCAGCCAGCGAAACACCGTCGCCCGATGCGGCATGCCATCGGACTGGCAGATCCCCTTCAGGCTCTCCCCATCCGCCAGCCTCTCGCAGATCTCGTCTGCGACCTTCTGGCTGAATTCGCTCGGTCGCCCGCCGGCGCTGCGCTTCCTCGCCGCCTTCTTGGCTGGGGTCTTCTTGGCAGTCACTCCTCCACCTCCCGCTCCACTTCCTCCAGCATCCGCAGCCCCACGCGGCTTGCCGCCACCCGCCCCCGGGTCTGGACTGCGTAGCCCTTGGACAGCAGCGCCTGGAGCAGCATGTCGC
>CAZCWA010000713.1:0-1853 GCA_964502265.1 uncultured Myxococcaceae bacterium
TTCATCTTCCGCTCCCTGGGCGAAGGGGCTCCGTTCGGCGGCATCCTGGGGACCATCGTCGTGGCGTTCGTGGGTGCGGTGGTGTTGCTGCTGTTGTTGCGCCTCATCACGGGGGCCCGACGCACACCTGCCTGATGAGGGTGTCACTCCGCCGCACGTTCTGAAGCGCGTGCGGCGGGGTGCGCACCCGGTCGTTCAAGGATCGGAGAGGGCCCGTGAGCCGGGTCCTCTCCGATTCGCCTTTTCGAGATGCAACGGGCCCGGCTCAGGATGCCGGGAGCGCAGGTTCAGACGATCGCTTCAGGAGGTCGTGGGGCGCTGACCGACGACCTCGGCGATGCTCTCACGCACCACGCCCAACAACAGCTCGAGCTCCGCGTCGGGGAGGGTCAGCATCGGCGCGATGTAGACCGTGCTCCCGAGCGGACGCAGCATGACCCCGCGCCGCAGCGCGGCCTCGTAGACCTTCCAGCCGCTGCCGGCCATGTACCCGCGGCCCCCCAGGTCCACCGCCCCCATCATGCCCAGCGCCCGCGGCCGCTCGAGTCCGGGGAGGGTCGCGGCCATGTCGCGGAAGGCGGCTTCAATCTTCGGCGCCCGCGCCTGCACCCGCGCGATGACGTCCTCATCCCGCAGCACCGCCAGCACCTCGCGTCCCACCACCGCGCCCAACGGATTCCCGCAGTACGAGTGCCCGTAGTTGAAGGCCCGCTCGCGGCCGCCGCGGAAACCCTCGTAGATGCGCGTGGTCGCAAGCGTCGCCGCAAACGGCAACAGCCCGCCGCTCAGGGCCTTGGCCAGGCACAGCACGTCCGGCACCACCCCGGCACGCTCGCAGGCGGTCATCGCTCCGGTGCGTCCCAGTCCGGTGAAGACCTCGTCGGCGATGAGGAAGGTGTCGGCCGCCCGGGTCGCCTCCCGTACCCTCCGCAGGAAGGCCTCCTCGTAGACCTGCATCCCGGAGGCCCCCTGCAGCAGGGGCTCGACGATCACGCCCGCGATCTCATCGCCCCGCGTGCGCAACGCGTCCTCGATGGCGGAGATGGCCCGCTCCCATCCGTTCTCTTCGGACGGGGAGGGTACGGTGACCACCTCGAAGAGCAGGGGCGCGAAGACATCACGGAACTCCGCCACGCCCCCCACGCTCGTGGAGCCCATCGTCTCGCCGTGGAAGGCGCCGCTCAACGTGATGAAGCGGGTGCGCTCCGGGCGCCCGTTCTGGGCCCAGTACTGCGCGCAGAGCTTGAGTGCGACCTCCACCGAGGTGCTCCCGTCATCGCTGAAGAAGGTCCGGGTGAGCTGCTGCTCGGCTGGTGCAACGCCGGCGCCGGGAGCGACCCCGGCGAGCTCCGCGGCGAGGCGGGCGGCGGGCTCGTGGGTGATGCCGGCCAGCGCCACGTGGGGGAGCGAACCCGCCTGACGGGTGAGGGCGTCGATCAGCCGCGGGTGCCGGTGCCCCAGGGAGCTCACCCACCAGCTCCCGTTCGCGTCCAGGTAGCGGCGCCCGTCGACGTCGGTGATCCACGCGCCCTCGCAGGACGCGGCCACCAACCGGGCCTCCTCCCCCTCCCACCGATCGAGATCGGTATAGGGGTGCCAGACAAACCGCTTGTCGAGATCGATCAGTTCGCTGCGCAGGTCCATGCGGCGTCCATACCGCCTTTTCCCGCGTGCGTTCCTCAGCGATCGTCGTGCGCCGCGAGCCCCAGCCGGCGCAGCATGCGGTGCACGCTCTGGCGCGGCAGCCCGGCCGAACGTGCGGCGCGGGTGACCACCCCGCCCGAGGCCCGGAGGTGCTCGATGAAGTAGGTGCGCTCGAAGCTCTCCAGCACCCGCTCCTTGGCCTCGTGGTA
>CAZCWA010000714.1:0-1850 GCA_964502265.1 uncultured Myxococcaceae bacterium
CGGCCCGCCAGCTTGATCCGGATGCGCCCGTCCTGCGGGAGGCGCTTCTCCGCGATGTTGAGCTGGCTCATGATCTTCACGCGGCTGACGATGGAGTTCTGGTACCGCTTCGGCGGCTTGATGACCTCCCCCAGCACCCCGTCGATCCGGAAGCGCACCGACAGCTCCCGCTCCATCGGCTCGATGTGGATGTCGCTCGCGCGCTCCTTGGCGGCGCGGAAGAGCAGCGAGTTGACGAGCCGGATGATCGGCGCCTCGTCGTCCGCGTCCAGCAGGTCCTGCGGCTCCTCCAGCTCGTGCGCCAGCGAGTCGAGGTCCTGCGCCTCCATCTCGCCCACGAGCTGCTCGGCCTCGTTCACCGAGCGGTCGTAGACGCTGTTGATGGCGTCGATGATGGTGGAGGAGAGCGCCAGCCGCGGCGACACGTCCTGGCCCATCAGCATCCGCGCGTGGTCCAGCACCGCGGTGTCCAGCGGGTCCGCCACCGCCAGCGCCACCGTGTCGTTCTCCACGAAGAGCGGGAGGATCCCCGACTGCTTGGCGAAGTTGATGGGGACCTTCTTCACCAGCTCCGCGTCCACCTCGTCGGTGAAGATCCGCGAGAGGTAGGGCAGGTCGAGCTGCGCGCAGAGCGCCTTGGCCACGTCCTCCTCGGACACGGCCTTCATCCCCACCAGCACCTCGCCGAGCCGCCCGTCCTTCTCCTGCTGGAGCGCCAGCGCCTCCTGCAGCTTCTCCTCGGTCAGTCCCGCGGTGACCTTGAGGATCTGGCCGATGAGCTGGCCGCAGAGGAACGCCGGCCCCGCCGACACCACCTGGGTGTGCTCGTCGAACACGCTCACCACGTTCGGGGTGCCGGACGGAGGCGTGGGCGGGTCGATGGTGGTGGACATGGTCTCGGGCGTCTGGGTGAGGGGGTGGGTGCGCAGATCAGCCATGGGAAGGAATCAACCTTCAGGCGGCGGCTCGAAGTCCCCGCCCGTCCCTTCGCCTTCCGGGCCCTCGATGCCGCCCTCTCCCCCGGTGTCCGGCGGGCCGTCCTCGAGCGGCGCTTCGGTGTCCTCCGTCGCCTCGCCGCCGGCGCCCATCCCGTTGCTGCCGGCGCCGCCGCCCGGAACGATCACGCGCTCGCCCGGCCGCCCGGTCCCGCCGTTCTCCGCCTTCTGCAACTCGCGCTTGAGCGACTGGCTGATCTCCGCCAGCGGGCCGCGCTTGCGGTCGAAGTCGATCGCCACGTCGTAGCCCGGCATCTGCCCGTAGAAGGTCTCCACGAACTGCTGCCGCTCCTGCATCTTGCGCTCGAAGATCCGGCGGAAGTCGCTCTGGTCCTTGATGATGTACGGGGTGAGGAAGAGCAGCAGGTTGGTCTTCACCTTGCGCTTGTTCTGCTCCCGGAAGAGGTGCCCGAGCACCGGGATGTCGCCGAGGATGGGGACCTTGTTCACGCCCTCCAGCGTGCGCTCCTGCATGATCCCGCCGATGACGACCGTCTCCTGATCCCGCGCCACCACCGTGGTCTTGGCGGTGCGCTTGGAGGTGGTGGGGCCGAGCACCGGATCGGTCGAGGCGATCTCCTCGATCTGCTCGGTGATCACCATCCGGATGTAGTCGCTCTCGTTGATCTGCGGCTTCACCGTCAGCCGCAGCTCCACGTTCTGCCGGTTGATCGGCGTCACCAGCGAGCCCAGCAGCGAGCCGGCCAGCGCGTTGTTGAGCGGGTTCTGCGCGCCTGCCCCTGCGCCCAGCCCCGAGAGGCCGGAGAGCGCGCCCGCGGCCACGCCGGCCTGGAAGGGCACGTTCTGGCCCACCGTGATCTCCGCCTCCTCGTTGTCGGTGGTGAGGATGTGCGG
>CAZCWA010000715.1:0-1826 GCA_964502265.1 uncultured Myxococcaceae bacterium
AGCGCATCGACAACGACGCATCGAGCACGATCGCGGTGGCCGCGGGCCCTCGCGCGGTCGCCTCTGCCGCCTGGGCCTCGCGCCGCCACTCGGGACGCGCCAGCGCCAGCGGGATGGCGAGGAGGATCAAGGTCCGCAGCGAATAGAGGATGAGCCGCTTGAGCTTGAGCCGGGACGCCGTCCGCCGCTGCGAGCGGAGCACGAAGGAGATGGCGCCGAAGGGCACCGGCCGCGGCCTGCGGCGATCGAAGAGGTGCACCGCCAGCGGGATGAGCGCGGCGAGCGCACCGAAGAGCATCAGCGGCGCGCCGAACGTCACCTGCGCCCTCCCTGCCGCCGCCCGAGGAAGCGCAAGAGCACCTGATCCAGAGGCGCATCGGTGCGGACCAGCTCGTAGTCCACGTCGTTCTGCGCGCAGAGCGTGCGGGTGGACTCGAGGAACGTGCCCAGCTCCTCGAGGTAGCTCTGCTTGATCTCCCGCGGGTTCACCTCCACGCGCCGGTCGTCCTCCATCGAGAGGAACAGCGTGGGATCGTCGAAGGGGAACTCGAGCTCGGCGGGGTCGAGGATCTGGAACACCGCCACGTCGTGCTTGCGCGCGCGGAGCTGGAGGATGCGCCGCAAGGCGTCCTGCCGGTCGTCGAAGAGATCGCTGAAGACGAGGACCAATGACCGCCGGTGCAGCTTCTCCCCCAGCAGCTCGGCCGCTCGGAAGAGGTCCGTGGTCCCCTCGGGCTTCACCCGCTCCATCGCCTCCAGCAGCGTGCCCAGGTGTCCCGCAGAAGCGCGCGGCGGCACGTCCTGCACCCGCTCGCCGGTGACCACCGCCAGCCCCGCCGCGTCCTGTTGCCGCACCAGCAGGTAGCTCAGCGCGCCGGCCAGCGTCATCGCCACATCCAGCTTGGTCAGCCCCGGGCCGTTGTCGCCCGCGCCCTTGCCGGTGCCGGAGCGGTAGCCCATCGAGGCCGAGCCATCGATCACCATCACCGCGCGGAGGTTGGTCTCGTGCTCGAAGCGCTTGACGTAATACTTGTCGAGCTTCCCGTACGCCTTCCAGTCGAGGTGGCGCAGCTCGTCACCGGGCGCGTACTCCTTGTGCTCGGCGAACTCCACGCTCTGGCCCTGGTGGGGGCTCTTGTGCAGGCCGGAGAGCACGCCCTCCATCACCGCCCGCGCGCGAAGCTTCACCCCCGCCAGCCGCGACAGCGTCTGTGCGTCCAGCGTGGGCAAGGGCTACGCCTTCACCGTCTCGAGGAGCTGGGTGATGATCTTCGCCGAGGTCAGCCCCTCGCTCTCGGCGTGGAAGTTCGGCAGCACTCGGTGACGGAGCACCGGCAGGGAGAGCGCCTTCACGTCTTCGATCGACGCGGCGAAGCGGCCCTGGAGGATCGCCCGCGCCTTGGCGGCGACCACGAGGTACTGGCTCGCCCGAGGTCCCGCGCCCCACGACACGTTCTTCGCCACGAAGTCCGGCACGCCCGGCTCCTTCGGCCGCGTGTTGCGCACCAATTCCACCGCGTAGCGGATGACGTGGTCCGGCACCGGCACCCGGCGAACCAGCTCCTGCAGCCTCAGGATCTGCTCCGGCGAGAGCACCTTCTGCAGCGGTGGCGGCTTCGCCCCGGTGGTGCTCTTGACGATCTCCACCTCCTCTTCGGCCGTGGGGTAGCCCACGTCGACGAGGAACATGAAGCGGTCGAGCTGCGCCTCGGGGAGCGGATAGGTGCCCTCCTGCTCGATGGGGTTCTGGGTGGCGAAGACGAGGAAGGGAAGGTCGAGCGGATAGGTCTGGCCGCCGGCGGTGATCCGGTACTCCTGCATCGCCT
>CAZCWA010000716.1:0-1825 GCA_964502265.1 uncultured Myxococcaceae bacterium
GCTACACCACGCAGGAGCTGGTCTGGGGCGTGACCGGGCTGGGCAAGCGGGTGTCGGACGCGGCGAAGGACTTCAAGGTCGGCGCGCTGATGGCGAACGGGAAGAAGCTGCGGGCGCAGCTCTCGGACGGGAAGGGCGGCGAGCGCACCTGGTCGCTCTACCGCGCGAGCGAATACGAGACCGTGGACCTCGAGGTGGAGGACCCGGGGAAGGGCCGGCTCTTCCTCGTCCTCTCCAGCGACGGCGTGCGCAAGGACGCGAAGTGGCGCACAGGCGGCGAGGGCCTTCGCATCTCGCGCACCTACCGCACGCTCGACGGCGAGGTGGTGGACCCGAAGAAGGGCGTGAAGCTCGCGGACCTGCTCTTCGTGGAGGTGGAGCTCGCCAACACCACGCGCGACCGCATCCAGAACATCGCGCTCACCGACCGGCTCCCTGCAGGCTTCGAGATCGAGAACCCGCGGCTCGGCCGCGGCGTGCCGGTGCCGTGGCTGAACGCGAACGAGGCCTGGACCACCGACTCGCTCAACGTGCGCGACGACCGGCTGGAGGTCTTCGGCGCGCTGGCCGCAGGCGAGAAGCGCAAGGTCGTCTACGCGGTGCGCGCGGTGACCGCGGGGAGCTTCACCCTCCCGCCGGTGGAGGCCGAGGCGATGTACGACCCGAGCCTCTGGGCGCGCGAGGCGGGCGGCACCGCGATCGTCCACGGCGGGTGGGAGGACTTCCTGCTGTGAAGTATCTGCTCGCCCTCCTCACCGGCGCGGCGCTGGGCGGGCTCGTCCTCGCGCTGGCGTGGACGGTGCCCCTGCCCGAGCGGCTGGGGATGGCGCCCTCCACGGTGGTCGAGTACCGCGACGGCTCCCTGGCCCACGTCTTCCTCTCCCCCGACGAGAAGTGGCGGATGCCGGTGTCGCTCGGCGAGGTGGACGCGGCGTACGTCGACGCGCTGCTGCGGCTGGAGGACAAGCGCTTCCGGGTGCACCCGGGGGTGGACCCGATCGCCATCGCGCGGGCGCTGGTCCAGAACGTCACCTCGAACAGGCGCGTGAGCGGGGCGTCGACGCTGACCATGCAGCTCGTGCGGGTGCTGGAGCCCCGGCCGCGCACCTACCGCTCCAAGCTCACCGAGGTCTTCCGCGCGGCGCAGCTCGAGCTGCGGATGTCGAAGGAGGAGATCCTCGAGGCGTACCTCCAGCACGTGCCCTACGGCGGCAACGTGGAGGGCATCGAGTCCGCGGCGTGGAGCTACTTCGGGCACCGGGCCACGGCGCTCTCGCCGGCCGAGATCGCCACCCTGCTCGCCGTGCCTCAGAACCCGAACCGGCGCGCGCCCTCGGCCCCCAACGAGGCCCGCCTGCGCCACGCGCGCGACGACATCGCCCGGCGCCTCCTCGACGAGGGCGCGCTCACCCTGGGCCCGAAGAGTGCCGAGGCGACGGGTGAAGAGGTGCTCGCGCAGGTCCTCGCCACGCCCTCCCTGAGCCGCACGCGCCCCTTCCCGCGCGAGGCGCCGCACCTTGCCTACTGGCTGCGTCAGCGCAGGCCGGAGGAGACGCGGCTTCGCACCACGCTCGACCGGGGGACCCAGGCATTGGCCGAGCGGACGCTCCAGGCGCACGCCGAAGAGCTTCGCCACAAGGACATCCGGCACGCGGCGATCGTGGTGGTGGACCACGCGCTCGCCGAGGTCCGCGCGCTGGTGGGCGGGACCGACTTCTTCTCCGGAGAGCCGGGCGCGCAGTACGCCGCGTTCGCCGTGCCGCGCTCGCCCGGCTCGGCGCTCAAGCCGTTCCTCTACGCGCTGGCCATCGAGCGCGGGGTGGGC
>CAZCWA010000717.1:0-1803 GCA_964502265.1 uncultured Myxococcaceae bacterium
GGGCCGGTTCACGGAAGAGCGCGTGGGATGGCTGTTCGGTCTCGCCGTCCCGTTCCTTCACCCGCTGCAAAGAGCCCTCTCCGGAGAGCGTGCCGAGTGATGGATCGATGCCGCGGCCGTCGTCCCTGGCCTTGTCCGAGTGGGTGCGCGGGAGCTGTCCCGGCAGGACCTTCACCTGGCTCACCGCTCACCTCCCCGCGCCCAGAGCACCGCGCCCAGGGAGGCCAGCGCGAGCCCTGCCGCCGCCGCACCGAGCGCGCGCCACGCGTCGCCGTTGCGCTTCGTCGGCGTCACCGGCGCGGGCGGGAGGTTGTAGACCTCGGGGCGGTCGGTGAGCAGGAAGAAGGCGTTGAGGCCACCTGTGCCCGGCTGCGTCTGCTCGTCGGCGCCGTAGAGATAGGCGGAGTGGATGCCGCGCGCGTGCAGCTCGCCCACCCGGCGCCGGGCCTTCTCGGTGAGTTCGTCCAGATCGCCGTAGACGATCGACGCGGTGGGGCACGCCTTGGCGCACGCCGGATCGAGATCCTCCTTCGTGCGGTCGTAACAGAGGGTGCACTTCCAGGCCCTCCCGTCGTCCTCGCGCCGGGCGATGACGCCGAAGGGACACGCGGTCACGCAGTAGCCGCAGCCGTTGCACACGTCCGGCTGCACATAGACCGAGTCGAACTCGGTGCGGACGATCGCGCCGGTGGGACACGCCTCGAGGCACCCCGCGCTCCGGCAGTGCTTGCACACGTCGCTCACCATCAGCCACGAGAGCTGCGGCGTGCTGGAGCCGTTGCCGTCGGCGTCCACCTCCATCGGCCCGAAGGTGATCGGCGGTGCGAACTCCTCAGGTGGGCTCTCCCTCTCCGGGCTCTCCGGTTGATCGCCGCAACCACACGCGCTGCCACAGCGCCGCTGGGCATCGAGCGCGTTCTGCGTCTGCGGTGCCTGCCGCTCGACGAAGGCCACGTGCCGCCAGCTCGAGGCGCCGAGCTGCACGGTGTTGTCGTACGACATGCCGGTGAAGTCGAAGCCGTCGTCCGGGAGCTGGTTCCACTGCTTGCACGCGACCTCGCAGGCCTTGCAGCCGATGCAGAGGGTGGCGTCGGTGAAGAAGCCCTTGCGTCCCATCACTCCTCCACCTCCGCCGGCGTCTGCGTGGGCTGGTGCGTCGGCTGCGCTGCACCGGGAAGGTCGCGGCGCGGCCCCTGCTCGTCCGAGTTGGGAAGTCCGTGCGGCAGCGGCCTCGGCGCGCGCGGGCGGTAGCCGTCCGGTGAGCGCAAGGGCGCGGCCTGGCGACCGGGGAGGATGTCCGCCACCGCCGCCTTCGACTCCATGATGTGTACGTTGGGCTCGCTGACGAAGCCGAGCAGGTCGTTGACGATCTGCCCCTTCACGCGGCCGCTGTATCCCCAGTGGTAGGGCAGGCCTATCTGGTGCGCGACGTGCCCGTTCATCTGCAGCGGGCGCAGCCGGCGCGTGACGAGGACCCGGCACTCGAGCTCGCCGCGCGGCGTGAGCACCGTGGCCCACCCGCCGTTCTCGAGACCGCGGAGCTTCGCCAGCTCGGGTGAAATCTCGCAGAACAGCTCGGGCTGAAGCTCCGAGAGCCAGGAGAGGAAGCGGCTCATCCCGCCGGCGGTGTGGTGCTCGGTGAGGCGCCAGGTGGTGAGCACGAAGGGGAAGCGCGCGTCGTGGTGCGCGAGCGCGTAGGGGTTGTCCTTGCGGTGCCACTCGCTGCGCACCGGGTTGCACTGCTGGCCGTAGAGCGCGTTGGCGAAGGGCGACTCCTGCGCCTCGTAGTGCGTGGGCATCGGG
>CAZCWA010000718.1:0-1792 GCA_964502265.1 uncultured Myxococcaceae bacterium
GCACCATCGCCGAGTCCGGCGCCACCAGCAGATCGCACTCGCCGAGCACCGCCAGCGCCTCGCGAATCCCCCGGCCGTCGAAGCGAAGAAGGCGCAGGCCGTCGTAGCCGTGCGCTCTCTGACCGTCGATCAGCACCACGTCGTGCAGGCGCGAGAGCCGTTCGATCACCCGCGGGAGGTGCGGTGCATCCCGGTACGTCTCCGCGCACTGGAGCTGGACCGCGACGAGCCTTCCGTGCCGACGGAAGCCGAGGACCTCGCGCCGGGCCTGCGTGCGTTCTTCGTCGCTCACCCGGTAGCGCGGGCGGCGTCCGGCGCGATCGAGCTCGTGGGGGGGGATGCCCATGCCCTCGGCGAAGAGTTCGATGCGGCTGCGGGTGACGTTGGGTGCCGTGCGGCTCTCCACTCGGGAGGCTGGACAGTCGGTGAGGTCATGCCAGGCCCTGAAGCCGTCGGGCGTGAGCGAGCGGTCCTCGATGTCGGCGAGATCGAACGCCGGATCGCCCGCGAAGAGGGAGTGGAAGCCCAGGGGGATGGCGAAGGTGACCCGCTCGTTCCGGTGCCTTCTTGCGAGCGCGTGGAGCCCCGGCGTCATCATCAGCAGATCGCCCAGGCCGCCCATCGCGCGGGTGACCAGCACGCCGCGTTGCCCCTGCCGCTTCCGCACCTGTTCCCGCAGTTCGAGCACACCCCGCACCCGGGTCAGCCCGTTCGACGCGGCGTGCGCACCCTTGGCGGAGAGGCGCGCCAGCCCGAGGGAGCGCCACGCCTTCACCCGCGAGAGCCCGAGGTGTCCGAGCCACGCTGCGTACTGCGCGCGCGCGGACAGCCCCGGCGCGGGCACTCCCGGATCGAAGGAGCGCCACCAGCCGCCAGCGCTCCGGGCGAGCGCCTTCACTGAGCCGAGCCGCCGATCATCGTCGAGCCCCGGAAGGGAGAGGACGTCCCAGCACAACGCGCGGTGGTGCTCGGGCTGGCCCAGCAGCAGGGCGGCGCGCGCTCGAAGCTGCGTCAGCCGCGCCATCGCTCCGGCGTCCCGTTGCGGATAGAGCCACGGCCTGCGTGCGAGGTCCTCCAGGGCGCTCGCCGCCGGCGCCACCTCCCCGAGCGCGAGCTGCGCGGCGGCGTGGGCGAGGGTGAGCTCGAAGCGGAGGGCAGGGAAGCGCTCCGGCCCGCGGGCGAGCGCGCGGGCAGAGGTCGCGCGGGATCGGGAGAAGGCCTCGCGCGCGAGGAGGAAGTCCGCCCAGTCCGCGCTGGCGCGAACGAAGGGCTCACCCGGCGAGGGCCCCGTCGCCGCGAGCTGCGCCAGGGCCTCTTCACCGAGCGCCAGCAGCCGCGCGACCTCGTCCGGATGCGCCTCCACCGCCGCGTAGTGGTTGATCGCCCCGCGCACCGTCTGGGCGAGCACCAGCGGCTCCATGGCCACGGCCTGAAGCGGCACGTCGCCCTGCCACAGCAGCGTGAAGACTGCGTGGCTCTTCCGTTCGTGGGCGAGGTGACGGAGTTCGTCCACCGAGCGGAGTCCTGCGCGGGGGAGCGGTTCGAGACGCGGCACCAGGGGTCGGGCGAGGTCGGTCACGTCTGCGTGGTACCGCCGCCGGGACCTCGGGCGTGTCCGACCGGCGGTCGGAGTCGTTCAACACAGTTCAGAGCCACCCGATCTCCTCGGACGCGAGTGTGCGGCAGCGCACGGGGCACCGCGCCCCGTCCGGGGGGCAATAGCGGCGCGAAAGCCGTCGGCCGTGTCGTGCCGGCACATGAACAAGCTCTGTGATGGCGCCGACTGGTTCCG
>CAZCWA010000719.1:0-1781 GCA_964502265.1 uncultured Myxococcaceae bacterium
CGAAGAGCTCCGCGAGCGCCAGCACGCGTCCCTTCGGATAGGCGATGGTCTCGGCACCGCCCGCCACCAGCACGCGTCCATCCGGAAGCGTGACCTGCAGATGACCTGACCGGTCGTTGAGCATCGGCGGCAGGGTGCGCCAGGTCATCGACTCCGGATCGAACACGTCCGCGCTCGCCCAGGCCGTCTTCGACCACGCAGGATCCCGCCCGCCGGTCACCAGCGCGCGCCCGTCCGCGAGCAGCGACACCGACGCGCCACACCGGCTGTCCGCGAGCCCGGGCGCCACCGTCCACCGGGGCTCGGTCAACGCGTCTTCGGCACCAGAGGGACTGGAGGGACTGGAGGGGCCGGAGGGCTCGGGCCGCCCAGGAGGCCCCACCTCGTCGACAGGCCCCGCCGCACCACCGCAGCCGGCCGCTCCCCAAAGCACACCCGCTCCCACCACACCCCGAATCCACGCCATCCCGCCCATGGCGCGGCAACGTGGGCACGGGCCGGCAATGGATCAACCGTCCAAAGAAGATGTCATCCGCCGCGTTCGCCGTCGGTGACGACGTCGATCCGGCAGGCGGCCTCTACGCTCAGCGCGATGCGCTCGAGAGAGATGACCCGCTGCCGCAGCTCCGGCACCGCGCGGCAGTCCACCACCGCCAGCGGCGCCGCCGGGTGGCTCGCCGCCTGCGTGAACTGGCGTGCGCGCGAGGCCCACTGCGCCACCAACTGCGCGCGGTGTGACTCGAGCTGCGCCGGGGAAAGCGACGGTGCCGGCGCGGCGAAGCTGTACTCCCGCACATCGCCCTGCTCGAGCCCCTCCTCCGCCAACAAAGCCGCCGTCTCCTGCAGCCCCACCAGAGCCCGCGCCCGGCTCCACACGTCCACGTCGGCCTCCGCGGGGAGCGGGAGGACCACCTCGCCATCGAGCACCGCCACGAGGCCGCCTGTGCGCACCTTGCCCGCCCTGCGCTCGAGCCGCATCCCGACGATCTCCACCCGTGCCGCGCCGCCCGTGCGCTCGATGAACCGCGCCTCGACAGCGCTCGCCGCCGCGCGGAGTGACTCGAATTGATCCCTGGCCGTGCCCTCGCGCGTCCGGATGGCGAACGACTGCACCACCCGGTCCGGACGCACCACGATCTCACCGGAGAGCGCGGCACCGCCGGTCACCGCCAGCGGCTCGTATGCCGAAGCGGCCGAATAGGAGGAGGTGCTGGAGAAGCTCGCCGGCTGCGTACGGACGGGCGGCGGCACGGTGCGGCACCCCGGCGCAAGAAGGGCAAGGGCGCCGAGGCCAATCAAGGTGAGCGGGCGAAGCAGTGCGTCCATCATTCAGGACAGCATAGAAGAACCCGCTCCTCCCTTTCAGCCACAGCGGATGATGCAGGGGTACATGGACACCCGCCTTTCGGGATGGGTCCTCTCGACCTAAGGTCCGTCCGCCAGCCAACCCCCGTCCGCCGATGGTCGCGGGCGTGCGGGGCTGCGGAGTGCAGTGCCCATGAAGGAACCCAGCGGCGACGGCGACGTCCGGACGGTGATCAGCGAAGAGGCCGGTGCGCCGGATGTGGGTCCGGACCGCCAGCTCCGCGAGGACTCCCAGCCCTCCTCCTCCGGCGCCGGAACGGGCGAGGTCCTGGGGACGATCGGCAAGGGGAGAGAGGCGCGCGCCGGCACGCGCATCCACCACTACGAGATCATCCGCCAGCTCGGGAAGGGCGGGATGGGTGCGGTGTACCTGGCCCGCGACACGCGGCTCGGGCGGCGGGTGGCGATCAAGTTCC
>CAZCWA010000720.1:0-1741 GCA_964502265.1 uncultured Myxococcaceae bacterium
TGCTCACCGACATGCGGATGCCGGTGATGAGCGGCGCGGAGCTGGTGCACCAGACGCGGCGCGCGGACCCCGGACTGCCGGCGATGGTGGTCACCGCCTACAGCGGGGACGAGGACATCCGGCTGGCGCGGCAGGAGGGGCTTCTGGCCGTGCTGCAGAAGCCGGTGCCGGTGGAGCGGCTGCTCTCACACCTCGCGCGCGCGCGGCGTGACGGGCTGGTGGTGGTGGTCGAGGACGACCTGATGCTGGCGGACAACCTCACCGAAGCATTGTGCGAGCGGGGCTTCACCTCGGTGAGCGCGCACTCGGTGGGCGAGACGCAGCGCCTGGGCGAGTTGCGTCCGTTCGCCGCGGTGGTGGACCTGCGGGTACCGGGAGGCCCGGACGGAGAGGCCGCGCGGAGCCTGCGGGAGCGCTTCCCCCGGATGCCGCAGCTCGTGATCACCGCGCACGATCCCAACGCCGCGCCGCAGGTGGAGGGTGGCCGGCTCTTCCACAAGCCGTTCGAAACCGCCGCGCTCCTCGGGGAGCTGGAGCGGCTCTACATGGAAGGAGCGCGGACGTGAGCGAGATGACGTCGGGCACGCCGGCGGCCGGACAGGGCGTGGGCAGCGCGGTGACCACCCTCTCGGCGCCCATCGTTCGTCCCCTGGACATCGGCCCGCCGCGGGTGCTGGTGATCGACGACAACGTGGGGATGACCGAGAACCTGCGCGAGATCCTCGAGGACGCGGGCTACACGGTCGCCACCGCGGGGACGTGCAAACAGGCGAAGGAATTGGCCGAGCTGCCGTGGGACGTGGCGCTGCTCGACCTCAAGCTGCCGGACGGAGACGGGACGCAGCTCGCCGCGGACCTCAAGCGCGACAACCCGGACGGCGAGGTGGTGCTGCTCACCGGCTACGGGACGGTGGAGTCCGCCGCCGCCGCGGTGCGCGCGGGCGCATGCGCGTACCTGCTCAAGCCCACGGCCACGCCGGAGCTGCTGCTGACGGTGGAGCAGGCGATGCGGCAGGTGCGCCTCAAGCTCGACAAGCGCGAGCTGTCC
Organism: uncultured Myxococcaceae bacterium; assembly: GCA_964502265.1. Taxonomy (GTDB): domain Bacteria; phylum Myxococcota; class Myxococcia; order Myxococcales; family Myxococcaceae; genus JAFAFL01. Next base: position 1,049 of record CAZCWA010000720.1, read on the forward strand.
CGGCGCGCGCTGGTGGCGGAGAAGCTCGCCGCGGTGGGGACGATGACCGCCGGGCTCTCGCACGAGATCCGCAACCCCTTGAACTCGGCGTCGCTGCAGCTCTCGGTGCTGGAGCGCCGCATCAAGCGGCTGTCGGAGGATCTGCACGCGCCGCTGCTGGAGCCGGTGACCCTGGTGCGAGACGAGATCCGCCGGCTGGATCAGCTCCTCGAGGACTTCCTCCAGCTCGCGCGCCCGAGGGAGCTGCGTGCCCGCCCGGTGGACCTCAACGGGCTGGTCACCCGGATCACCGACTTCCTCGGCGAGGACGCGCAGCGGCGCAACGTGGAGCTGACGCGCGAATTGGGCGAGGTCCCTGCCGCGCGCGGCGACGAGGAGCGGCTGCGCCAGGTGGTGATGAACCTCGCCCTCAACGCGCTCGACGCGGCGAAGCCGGAGGGCGGGAAGGTGCGGCTGTCCACACGCCCCGCGCACGACTGGGTGATCCTCTCCGTGGACGACAACGGCCCCGGCGTCTCCGAGGAGCTGGCGTCCCGGATCTTCGAGCCCTTCTTCACCACCAAGGCGCAGGGCTCCGGGCTGGGGCTGCCCATCTGCCACCAGATCGTCGCCCAGCACGGCGGCTCGCTCGAGGTCGGACGCTCCCCGGAGGGCGGCGCCCGGTTCGAGCTGAAGCTCCCCGTGCTGCGCTGA
>CAZCWA010000721.1:0-1738 GCA_964502265.1 uncultured Myxococcaceae bacterium
GCGGCCAGCGCGCCCAGCACGAGGATCCACGCGCCCACCACCGCGCTCAGCACCGAGCCGAGCTGCCGCGTGAACAGCGCGCCGATCGTCCCGCACGCGATGAAGGCGGGGATGAAGCCGAGGAGGAAGTCGCCGGACTCGGTGAGGTCGCCGGCGACGAGGCCGGCGGGGACGCCCAGCGCCACGAACATTGCCGAGGCGGGGAGCACGTAGCCGGCCACGGCAAGCAGCGCCGCTGCCCCCGCCGCGAGCGGGTTGGGATCCATGGTCAGCCCCATCCTCATCGCGACGATGGGCGCCCACAGAAAGCCGACGACCGCGCCCGCCGGGCCTGCCACCAGCCGGAAGAGGCTGCCGCCGCCGAAGAGGAGCAGCGTGGTGCCGAGCACCACCGCGAGGATGCCCACCCACGTCGGCATCACCCGGTAGGTGGCCACCCAGCCCGCGGGATCGAAGGTGCGGTACGCCAGGAGCACCGAGTGCAGATCCATGGCGGCGAAGACTAGTACCGGACGACCGCGAGCAGGATGAGCAGCACGGTCACGGTGGCCAGCACGCTTGCCACGATGAGCGGCAGGCGGGGAAGCTGCGTGCGGTGGAGGAGCTCACGGGCCTCGGCGGCCTCACCCTCCGACGGCGCGCCGGAGAGGACGGAGCGGGCCTGCTGCCGCGCGCGGTGCTTGTCGCCCGCTTCGAACAGGCGCCAGGCTTCGGTCATGGCCGGTGAGGAGGTCGACGGTGGGGTGCGCGCTTTGCCGCGGGCCATGCAGCGCACATAGCACATCGCGGGGAATGCCAATCCCTCGCGGCGGTATATACGGGCCCCATGTCGCACCGTCCCTTCAGCCGCCGCGCGCTGCTCGCCGGTGCCGTGGCCCTGCCGCTCGCGCCCACCGCCGCGCGTGCGTTCGGGGACGCGTCCCGCTTCATCCCCGCGGTGGTCCAGCACGGTGGGCGGTGGGATGGACGGGTGGCTGGTCTGCGGCGGATGGCGTGGGAGCTCGGACGGCGGACCTCGGTGGAGGTCATCCCGGACGCGCGTCCGCTCGTGCTCTCCAGCCCGCGCATCTTCGAGTACCCGTTCCTCTACCTCGGCTCGGACGGGGAGCTGCCCGCGCTCTCGCCGGCGGAGGTGGAGAACCTGCGGCGCTACCTCACCTTCGGCGGCTTCGTCTTCGCCGACTCCAACGAGGGCCGTGAGGGCGGCGCGTTCGATCAGTCCTTCCGCCGCGAGATCGCGAAGGTGATGCCGCAGAACGCGCTCGCGCCCATGCCGCGGGACCACGTGCTCTTCAAGAGCTTCTACATCCTGGACGTGCCCGCCGGCCGGGTGCTGGCGCGCGCGCAGCTCGAGGCGGTGACGGTGGGCCAGCGCGCGGCGGTCGTCTACTCGCAGAACGACGTGGCGGGAGCGTGGACGCGGGACGAGACCGGCACCTGGGAGTACGAGGTCACCCCCGGCGGCGAGCACCAGCGCGAGATGGCGTTCCGGCTGGGCGTGAACGTGGCGATGTACGCGCTCTGCCTCGACTACAAGGATGACGCGGTCCACCTCCCGCTCATCATGAACCGGCGGCGCTGATTGGAGACCCAGACCTCCTGGAACGCGTGGAAGCTGGTCAGCCTCTCGGCGCTGCCGACGTGGGCGCTGGGCCTGCTCGTGCTCGCGATCGTCGCCGGCGTGGTGCTGGCCGGGATGGGCGTCCGCCGCGAGCCTTCGCGCGCGCGCAAGCTCTCC
>CAZCWA010000722.1:0-1695 GCA_964502265.1 uncultured Myxococcaceae bacterium
TCCACCTGCTGCAGATCCGCGTCCAGCTTGCCGGTGGGGAAGAGCGCCTCCACGTCGCCCTCCTGCTCCATCGCGTAGGGGAGCTGCGAGAGCGCCGCCGACGCGCGGATCCCGAGGGACGGATCGTGCGAACGCCACGAGGCCGTCATTGCCGCGTCCTGCCGGGTGGCTGCGCCCTCGTGTCCGGACAACGCGGACGTGCCTCCCGACGCCCCGAGCTGCCTCACCTGATCGAGCGCCTCCACGCACTCCTCGTGCGCACGCAGCAGCGCCCGCGCCTCGGCCGGAAGCTGGGCGGTGGGCTGCAGCTCCTCCTGGAGCAGGTGCGCGTAGAAGCCGGGCGGACGGCGGACGGTCTGCGCTGCGTTGTTGATGAGGATGTCCAGCCGCGCGTGCTTGCGCTCGAGGAACCGCGCGAACAGCTCCACCGAGGGTGCGTGCCGCAGGTCGAGCCCGTGGATCTCCACCCGGTGTCCCCACTCGGCGAAGTCCGGCTCCTTCACGTAGCGCGTGGCCGCGTCATGGGGGAAGCGCGTGGTGGCGATCACGTGCGCGCCCGAGCGCAGCAGGAGCAGCGAGGCCTGGTAGCCGATCTTCACCCGCCCGCCGGTGATCAGCGCCACCTTCCCCCGCAGGTCCGCGCGCTGGAACCGCTTGGCGTAGTTGAAGTCGCCGCACGGGGTGCACATCGAGTCGTAGAAGAAGTGGACGACCCGGTACTCGCCCTTGCACACGTAGCAGTTGCGCGGCTTCTCCAGCACCCGCTGCTCGGCCTCGGGTGGCCTCGGAATCTCTCCCGGCGGCAGGGCCGGGGCGGTGAAGACGGGCGCCTTGCGCAGGGTGCGGATCTGCGCCGTGTTCCGGACCTCTCGATCCTTCTCCCGGGCGGTCTCCTTGCGCAGCTTCATCGCGTGGCGGGCGAGCCGCTGCTTCGCGTCGCGCTCGGGCATCGCCACCATGCCGCAGGCGCGCAGCAGGGCCTTGCGGTCCTCCTCCTCCAGCGGCGCGAGAAGCGCCCGGTCCTCGATGATCGCCTCGAGGTAGCGGGTGACGCGGCGGACCTCCTCCACGTCGAGGGAGGCGGAGGCGGGCAGGGCTTCGGGCGCAGACGACATGCGCCTCCCTTACCCGCCCCCGCCGCCGGGCGGTAGCCCGGGTTGCCCGGCGAGATAAGCCGCCCGCTCACATGCCAGGCGTTCAGCGCCGCGCCATGGGCGGACGGGGCGCAGGCCGCAGCTCGGAGCGGGCCAGGCGCACCAGGTCGTCGATGAGCTGCTCGCGCTTGACCAGGGCGCGGCGGTCGAACTTCCGGTTCAGCGACTTCAGCTCGCGCGAGGCCGACAGGTACTGGCGGCGGAGTGCCTCCTGCCGGCGGCGCTCGGCGGGGGAGCCGACGATGCGCTCGCGCACCTCGGCGGCGATCCAGGCCTGCAGATCGGCGTCCACCGCGCGCAGCTCGCGGACGTTCACCTTGCGGCGCGCCCGCTCGAAGCGGTCGGAGATGCGGCTGAGCTCACGCAGGTCCGACCGCGCATCCCACGTCTGCGATTGCGAGTACGACGACGAAGGCGGCGGAGGCGGAGGCAGCGGCCCGGGCCTTCCCACCGGAGCGCGCGCGAAGGCCGAGGCGGAGGCGACGAGGGAGAGGGCGAACACGGCGGCGAGGAGGGGATTCTTCTTCATGGCGGACTCCCT
>CAZCWA010000723.1:0-1693 GCA_964502265.1 uncultured Myxococcaceae bacterium
GTTCCTCGGCTACCTGCTCCTGCCGTGGGCGCTGGTGGGGGTGACGCGGCTCGTGCGCGGGCACGCGGACGGCCTCCTCTATACGGGCCTTTCCTTCGCGCTGATGCTCGGGTTCGGCGGGACCTACCCGGTGCCCCTCTCCGCGCTCTTCGTCGTGCTCGAGGCCGCACGCGCGCTGCTCGAGCGCCGCCACTCCGCGCCGCTGAAGGTCGCGGTGCCGCTGCTGCTCGCCGGCGCGCTCTTCACCGTGGGGCTCTGCGTCTTCCGCTTCTGGCCGGTGCTGGAGACGATGGCGCAGGGCCCGCGGGTGATGGCGGGGAGCCCCGGGCACGGGCTGGGGGACCTCCTGCGGATGTTCTTCGGCTTCGCCAACGCGGACCCGCGCAGCCGCACGGGCATCTACTTCGTGGCGCCGGTGGCCGTGCTCCTCGCCGGGCTCGCGCTCGCCGTCCCCAGGGTCCGCTGGCGCGCGGCCTTCCCGCTGGTGCTGGTGGGGCTGTCGATCTGGCTCGCCGCCGGCTACGCCGCGAGGCCCTCCGCCTTCGAGTGGCTGCGCGCGCTGCCGGTCTACGACACGCTGCGCTACCCGGGCCGGTTCCTCGTCTTCGCCGGGCTCTACCTCGCCGAGCTCTCCGCGCTGGGCTTCTTCGCGCTCCGCCTCATCGCCCGCCGGCCGCCGCGGCGTCTGCCCGCGCTCACGCCCGCTCGTCTTCTGGCCGCGGGCGCGGTGGTGGCGGTGGCGGGGTGGGGCGCGCAGGTCCTCGCCTTCGAGGCCCTCACCCGCCGCACCGAGCTGGGGATCACCCTTCCGCGCGAGCCGCAGCCGTTCGCCCAGGCGCGCGGCAACCGCTGGGTCTCGCTCTACTTCACCGCCATCGATCGGGGGTCCATCTCCTGCGGCGAGGCCTACCCTTTGCCGATGTCGCCCTTGCTCTCGGGGAACCTGCCGGCGGAGGAGTACCCGGCCGATCCGGACGCGGCCACGGTGACCCGCCGGGAGTGGACGCCGAACCGGCTGGTGCTGGAGGTGGATGCGAAGCGACCGGCCCGCGTGCTGGTGAACCAGAACTACCATCCCGGCTGGCGCTCGGACGTGGGCGAGGTGGTCTCGCACGAGCGGCTGCTCGGGGTGGACGTGCCCGCCGGCGAGCACACGGTGACCTTGCGCTTCCTCCCGCGCAGCGCGCTCGGCGGCGCGGCGGTGTCGCTCCTCGCGCTGCTGGTGGCGGTGGGCGGCGTGGTGTGGGTGAAGCGGCGGGGACGGGTGCGCCGTTCGGGGCCCGCGCTGGTGCTGGTGGTCCTGGGCCTTGTGCCCTTCGGCGCGCTCGGGGCGGTGTGGGCGGTGTGGAAGGAGCCGGTGCTGCACCCGAGGCTGACCAACCCGGACGGCGGGCCCATCGTGGTGGACGCGCTGCCGGAGGACGCGGTGCCGCTGGACGTGCGCTTCGCGCTCCCGGTGCGCCTGGTGGGCGCGCGCGTGCCCCCGGTGCCGGACGAGAACGGCATCGTCCCGCTCGAGCTCTACTGGCAGGTCGATGGCCCGGTGCCGCGCACGGTGGGGATCTTCGTGCACGTGACCGGACCGGGAGACCGCAAGGGCGCGGACCACGAGGTCATCGCCGGCACCTACTTCTTCAAGAACGCGCCGCGCGGCGTGCTCCTGCGCGACGCCTTCGGGGTCAACGCGCACGAG
>CAZCWA010000724.1:0-1691 GCA_964502265.1 uncultured Myxococcaceae bacterium
CCGAGCGGGCCGCGCGGACCGAAGATAAGGTCCCGCGCGACCCATGTACCGCAAGCAGAGCCGCCTTTTGCCCCTCATCGCCTGGGGCGCCCTCCTCTACACGCTGCCGGTGATCCTCTGGGGCGCGTTCGTGCGCGCCACCGGCTCCGGCGCAGGCTGCGGAGACCACTGGCCCCTGTGCAACGGCGTGGTGGTCCCGCGCGACGTCTCCACCCAGACGGCGATCGAGTTCACCCACCGCACCACCAGCGGCCTTGCACTGCTGGGCACGGTGCTCCTGCTCTGGGCGGCGTTCCGGTACGCGTCGAAGGGCGCGCCGGTGCGGAAGTGGGCGGTGCTCTCGCTCTTCTTCATGGTGATGGAGGCGGTGATCGGCGCCGGGCTGGTCCTGTTCCAGCTCGTGGCGGACAACCCGTCGATGGCGCGCGCGTGGGCGATGGGCGCCCACCTGGTGAACACCTTCCTGCTGCTCGGCGCGATGCTCTACACCGCCCTGCTCGCAAGTGGCGCCAGGCCCGCACGCTTCCGCGGACAGGGTCTCGTGGGCGCTGCGTTCTGGACCGCGCTCGTGGGCATGTGCGTGCTGGGCGTGAGCGGGGGCATCGCCGCATTGGGCGACACCATCTTCCGGCCGGAGAGCCTCGCCGAGGCCAGCGCGCAGCATTTCGCCGAGGACTCGCCGCTCCTGCTCCGGCTTCGGCTGTACCACCCGCTGATCGCCATCGTGGTGGGCCTGCTGGTGGTGGGCGCCGCGTGGCTCGCGAACAGCCTGCGTCCTTCGAAGGTCCAACGCCGCTGGACGGTGATCGTCACCGCGCTCTACGTCTCCCAGATCCTCGCCGGGCTGGTGAACGTGGTGCTGCTGGCTCCGGTCTGGATGCAGCTCCTCCACCTGCTCCTGGCGGACCTCATCTGGCTGGCGTTCGTACGAGCGGGCGTGCTGGCCCTGTCCGCAGAGCCGCTCGCGGTGACCGATGCGGACGCGGGAGCGCAGGCTTCCCCGGACCTGATGTCCGAGAGCGCAGCTACCAGTAGATACTAATTGCTACTACTTTTAGTATCACCCGGGGCATTTAGCGCAGCGGCCACGGTGGCAAGTACCAGTTCCTACTAATTGGTACCAATATTGGTACCTTGGTCGGATGCAGATTCCGCAGGCGCCCCCGGTCATCCGCCAGGCGGTGGATGACCTTCGCGCCTATTTGCGCCGGAAGGCCACCGAACTGAAGGAGTCCGAGACCCGCCTCCGCGACCTTGGCCAGTTCAATTCGCGGCAGCGCAGCGTCATCGCGCACGCGCTGCGACACCCTCACACGGCGTACACCATCGAAGGACACCGCCGGGAGTGGGGCGTGGTCTACCAGACCGCGCGTCAGGACCTGCTCGACCTGGAGAAGCTCGGGCTGTTGGAGCGGCGGAAGGAAGGCAAGGCGTTCGTGTTCTATGCTCCGGCAGACCTCGCGCAGAGGCTCGACAAGTCCTCCTCGTGATCGGCCGCCTGCTCAGCCGCATGAGCCCACCCGCGTCGCGTTCCGCTCCAGGAACGAGATGACGCGCGGATACACCTCGTCCGGCGCGTCCCGCCCGAGCACCAGGTCGCCGTGCCCGTAGCCCTCGCAGGTCTCCTTCTCCACCGGGCCGGAGAGGAAGTCCGCCGCGTGGTGCACCGCGTCCGGCGGCGCGAGCAGGTC
>CAZCWA010000725.1:0-1689 GCA_964502265.1 uncultured Myxococcaceae bacterium
TCGATGCGGTGGGCCAGGTGACGCCGTGCACGCACTCGTACTCGGGCGGGAGGCGCCGGCGAGCCCAGGACAACACTGGTCAGTCCTCGAGGTCGGTGACCCGGTACGCCCCGCCAGCGGTCCGCGGGGCGTGGATCGGGGTGGCGTCGACCTTCGACTGCGCGCCGAACCCGAACGCGCCACCGAGGTAGGCGTAGACCGCGAGCGCGACGGGCAGCCACGTAGGCAGCGAGGTGTCGGCCGCGCCGTAGCCAACCGCGATCGAGCCGAGCACGAGGCCGGCGAGCGCGTAGGCGACGTAGAGAATCCGACGGAGCCGCGGGTTGCCGTTGACGATTTCCTGCATGACTCAGCCCTCCTGCTCGATCTCGGTGACGACGACACGGATGCGGTCCAGCGCCGAGGACATGCCCTCCTCGATCGCGGCGGTGATCGCCTCCGGGTCCACGCCCTGGTTGCGGGCGAGCTGGGAGACGGCCTCGGTCAGCCCGGCGACGCGCGCCTCCAGTGCGGCGGTCTCCTCGCGGGCGGCGCGGGCTGCGTGCAGCGTGTTGCGGGCGACTCCCCACGCGTCGAGGTTGATGTGGTCGGTGCGCCAGCCGAGCGTCTTGGCGGCAGACGCGGTAGCGATCTGGTCGACGATCTTGGACATGTCGTGCTCCTCGAAGTGCTTGTTGGTGTTGGTGCCCCACCAGCCGTCCACGTGCAGGCCGCGAGAACGCTGGTAGTTGCGGACGGCGGCCTTCTGGTGGTCGCCGTTGATGCCGTCGAGGTACTGAAGGTTCGGGCCGGGGTCGTAGGTGCCCAGGACGGCGAGCGCGAGCTGGATCTCGATGTCCGGCCGCGCAGACGGGCCAGTGATCGGCGCCGGGGTCGTCTTGTCACCGCCCGCCTCAAGCGAGGCGTACACGGCTAGAAACTCGTCCCACGGGAAGTCACGGCCCGGGTCCGTGCGCCGCTCCGTGTCGATCTCGCCATGACCGATGAAGCCAGGCACACGCGCGACCGCCTGAACGCGAGAGATTCGCCGGGCGGGTACTGCCGACTTGCCGTTGGCGACCCGCCACCGCGAGTAACGGTGTGCCCCCACTGCCGCACCGTGCACCAGGTTGCGGCGCTGGGTGGCGGTGAGTTTCCGCCATGCGTTCGCGTAGGTCATCATCGAGATGCCGACCGCATGATTGTTGACGGTCGTCTCGTGCCACGTCTCAGCGGACCACGGCGCCAGGTGCCCCTGCCCGCCGACCGCATCGGCCAGCCAGTGGTAGGAGCCGTGAGTGGTGCGCACCGTCAGGTACTGGGCACCGGCCTGCCAGGTGCGGCCTGCGGGAGCCTCGAACGTGTGCACCACGACCACGCCACTATCAGTGTGACCGTTGCGGCGACGCGGGTTCCACTGCGCGAGCCGCTGCGGCACCCGTTGGAAGTAGGTCACGAGAGTGGTCCTTTCACGCGAAAGCCCCGCACCAAGACGGGCGGGGCTACTGGAAAGATGTGGCAGTCGAGGTCAGTGGAGGTCGTCGACGATCCGGTGCGGCGGCGCAGGGGGCGGTTCGGCGTCATGCGCGGCGTTCAGAGACCCCCACACCGTCCACTCCCGGATGTGGGAGAGCGCGGCCCGGTACCGGGCACGTTCCTCCCGCAAGTCCGTGCGCTCCTGCTGCAGGTCGATGCGCAGCTGCTGCACCT
>CAZCWA010000726.1:0-1688 GCA_964502265.1 uncultured Myxococcaceae bacterium
GGAGCGCCCCGCGCGGCGCGGCGCTTCGCGGCGACGGAGGTGGCCACCTCGATGAAGAGGGTGAGGTCCGGCTTGAGCGCGCGACCGTTGATCGCCTCCACCCACGCCATCGGCAACGACGCGCCCTGGTACGCGAGCGAGGAGAGCACGTAGCGATCGCAGATGACGATCTCGCCGGCCTCGAGCGCCGGCTCCACGGTGGCGCGCAGGTGATCGATCCGATCGGCGGCGAAGAGCAGCGCCAGGGTGTCTTCGCTGAGGGGACCACGCCCCTGAGGCAGGCCCACCCGTCCGGTCAGCGCGTGGCGCAGAAGCGATCCCACCGGACCGTCCGTGGGCTGCCTCGTCACGCGCACGGTGAGCCCCCGCCCTCGGAGGACCGAGGCGATGCGCTCTGCCTGCGTGGTGGTGCCCGCGCCGTCCAGCCCCTCGATGACGATGAAGCGGCCGCGCGTCATCGATCCGGGAGCAGCGCGGAGGGATCGTCCAGCCGGAGCTGGCGGCGAAGGCCCTGCATCCGCTCGTATCGCGAGAGCTCGTCCTGAAGACACGCCTTCCCCCGAACGTAGCGGGCGACCGCGAAGCCGGCGAGGCTCAGGGCCGCCACCGTGGCGACCCCACCGAGCAGCGGGGTGCGGAGGGAGTCCCAGAAGAGCTTGCCGGCAGCGCCCGCGAGGATCAGCGCTACCACCAGCGCGATCGCGGACTGCGCGAAGCAGGTGGTGCTCCGGCGGGTGGCGAGGCCTTCCTGAAGTTGGTCCAGCTCCGCGCGCGCGGCGGCGGGCGGTGCATGCGTCTCGGCGATGTTCTGGTTCAAGCGGCCGGCAATCTAACGGATGCCTCCCGATCGGTCGAGGACGCGATCCCCCCGCTTCAGCGCTCGTCCGGCAGGGGGACCGAGGCGCCGCAGGAGCTGCACCTCTCGCCAGCACGGGTGCGCACGCCGCACTTGTGGAGGACCACTGGAGCCTCCAGGCCAGGCGCCGCTGCGGACGCTGCGGACGCCGAAGATGGCGAGGGCTGGCCCATGTACCGCGTCAGGCGCATCCCGCAGCCGTCGCACACCTGTCCCTGGAGCTGAACGTTCTGCACGTTCCGGCAGTAGCGGCACGTGATGGGCATCCCCGGCACCGGGCCCTGTACGCGTTCGGTGGGCGGAGGCGGCTCCGCGCGGTGCAGCTCCAGCGCGTCGAGCCGCGCGACGGGGAACCCGGGAGCTGACGGCATCCGGGTGCGCTCCAGTCCTTCCATCGGCGCTGCGGGCATGACGGCCGTCGTCGTCATCGCGGCGGAGGCCAACGTCGTCAGCTCGAGGCCCGGGAGCCTCTCCACCGGCAGCTCGCGCGCGGTGCCGCGGGGGAAGACCTTGCCGCAGACCGCGCACTCGCCGCCCTGCGCCTGCACGTGTTCGCAAACCGGACACACGATCATCGTCGGGATCCTACCGCAGCCTCACTGCGCGAGATCCGACGACGTCATCGGGACGAAGCGCACGGCGAGCAGCCGCTCCACGTGCGGCTCGCCCTCCGTCCGAAGCTGCACGCGCACGACCTCCTGGAACCCCTCCGTGGGCCCCACCGGCGCGACGAGCCTGCCCTCTTCCGTCAACTGCCCGAGCAGTGTCTGCGGCAGCCGCTCGGGCGCGGCGGTGAGGAGGATGGCGTCGAAGGGCGCGGCGTCTGGCCAGC
>CAZCWA010000727.1:0-1685 GCA_964502265.1 uncultured Myxococcaceae bacterium
GCCACCACGTCCGCCGCCAGCGCGCCGTCCGCCGCCGCGAGGATCCGCAAGACGCCCTGCGCCTCGGGGCCGAAGCGCTCCGCCCGCCGCACGAAGAGGTCCACCGCCGGCGCGCCGTCCCGGGTGAGCAGCGCCTCGAGCGCGTCCGGCATGCCGCCGGTGGCCTCGAAGAGGCGCTCGGCCACGTCCTGCCGCGCGAGGAAGGCCCGGATGCCCTCCAGGTCCAGCCCGCCCAGCGGGAGCGTACGCGCGGGGACCTTCCCCAGGACCTCCGCCAGCGCGGCGGACCTGGGCGCGTCGTCCCGCAGCGAGGCCACGAAGAGGCCGCCTGCGCGCGACTCGGGCGAAGTCACCACCGCCGCGAGGTACCGGAACAGCTCCACCGAGCCCGGATCCGCCGCGTCCAGATCCGGCAGCAGGAACACCGGACCCGCCGAGCCGGCGAGCACGAACAGCTCGCACGCGGCATCGAAGAGGCCGAGCCGGTCCGATTCGCCCACCGGAGAGAGCGCCTCGCCCTCACCCAGAAGCGGCGCCACCTTCCGCGAGAGCGCGGCCAGCCGCTCCGAGGGGGCGCCGGCGTGTCCGAGGTGCTCGAGCAGCTCCCGGCACAGAGGGGCGAAGAGGCCGAAGGGGCGACGGGCATCCCGCGGCGAGTCCGCCTCGAAGACGGACACCCCGCGGGCGGAGGCGGCGAGGCGGAGCTGGCGGAAGAGGTGCGTCTTGCCCACGCCGGACGGGCCGCGGAGGAAGACGAAGCGGGCGCGGCGCGCGTGCCGGGCCTCGTCGAGCTCCCGGAGCAGGGCCCCGAGCTCTGCGTCCCGGCCACCGGAAGCGTCCGGCTGCCGCCACAGGGAAAGGACTTCGTGGGCCATCCGGCTGGCTCCTCCTGGGCGCATGCCCCGTGAAGGAGGGAGGTCAGAGCAACCACCATGCCACACACGGGGGCTCGCGCGGCCGTGGGAGCCCCGGGAATCCGCTTGTTTTTCAGGTGCTTATGAGACCGATGAGCCCGCCTCCGCCTCGGAAAACCGAGGGGTAGGACGGGCCCGTCGCGCAGACCTTCAAACCGTCCGAAAGGAGGTCAGCTAGTCCTTGATCGGCGTGGCCTTGAGCGCGGCCTTGCCTTCCTTCACGTACACCTGGAAGCGCACGGTCCGGCACTGGTACTTCGCGGTGAGCTGCTCGCGGTTCTTGCGGAGCTTCTGCGCGAACTTGTCCCAGGTCAGCCCATCCGCAGGCTCGCCGCACTGCTGACGGGTCTGGATGAACGCCTGGTAGACCTCGAGGAAGTGCGCGTCCTCGGCGCTGGCGGCGGGCTGGGCCGCCCAACCGTAGGAGCCGCCGGACCCGGCGAGCTCGGGGTCGGCCGCGCGGGAGGCCTGCTGGAGCAGCTCGGCCGGAACCGCCGCCACCCGCGTCGCCTCGGGGCTGTCGCCCAGCCCTTCGCCATCCGAGTAGATGCCGCCCTGGGCCGCCGCCTGCGCGAACGGGTCCGACGATCCCTGGGCCCACGGATCCTGCGGCGGGTCGAAGGGCATGTCGGACTGCGGCACCTGCCGCGTCTCGGCGTCGAAGACGTTCTGGGGGGCCGCGGCCACCGCGCTCGCCGGCGGGCCGAAGGGGAAGTCGTCCGGGATGCCCTCGGGCGCGGGCGGCAGCTCCGGCAGCGACGCGGACACCGG
>CAZCWA010000728.1:0-1678 GCA_964502265.1 uncultured Myxococcaceae bacterium
GAGCTTCTCGGACTGGAGCGCGCGTAAGGCCTCACGCGGGAGGCACTCGAGCCCGGGGCTCCACGAGTGCGGACTGGCCGGCGCGTGCGGATCGAGCTGGTGCTTGCGGACGGTGGCGAGGAAGCGATCGCGCGCTGTGCTCATGCGTGTGCGGTCATCCGGAGGAAGTTGGCGAGGAGGGTCGTCCCTTCGGGTGTGCCGATGGACTCGGGATGGAACTGGACGCCGTGGATGGGCAGCTCCCTGTGCACCACGCCCATCACGATCCCGTCTTCGGTGCGGGCGGTGACGCGCAGGCTCATCGGTACCGTCTCCGGCGCGATCACCAGGGAGTGGTAGCGCATCACCTCGCATGGGTCGGGCAGGCCGGCGAAGACGCCGCTGCCGTCGTGGTGGATGCGGGAGGTCTTGCCGTGCATCACCTTCGGCGCGCGCACCACGCGTCCGCCGAACGCCGCGCCGATGCCCTGGTGACCGAGGCACACGCCCAGCACCGGCACCCTCTGCCCGAGCGTGAGGATGGCCTCGCGGCACACGCCGAACCAGGCGGGATCCTCCGGGTTGCCCGGCCCCGGCGAGATGACGACGTGCGTGGGCTGGAGCTCCTCCAACTCACCCACCGTGATCCGATCGTTGCGGAAGACGCGGGCCTCGAGACCGGTCAGCTCGCCGATGCGCTGGAAGAGGTTCCACGCGTAGGAGTCGTAGTTGTCGATGATCACGACGTTCATGACTTCGACTCCCTTCGCGCGAGCTCCATCGCCAGCACCAGCCCGTGCGCCTTGTCGAGCGTCTCCTGGTATTCCTCGGCGGGATCCGAATCCGCGACGATCGCGCCGCCGACGTGGAAGGTGATCCGATCCCCCTTCTGGATCAGCGTGCGGATCACGATCGAGAGATCGAAGGACCCGTCGAAGTCGAAGTAGCCGATGCTGCCGGAGAAGATGCCGCGCTTCACCGGCTCGAGCGCGTCGATGATCTTCATCGACTCCACCTTCGGCGCGCCGGTCATCGAGCCACCGGGGAAGCTGGCGCGGATGAGGTCGATGGCGTCGAAGCCCTCGCGGAGCTGGCCGCGCACGGTGGACACCATCTGGTGCGTGAACGGGTAGGTCTCGACGATCCGCAGCTCCGGCACCTGCACGCTGCCGAAGCGGCACACCCGCCCGAGATCGTTCCGGGCGAGGTCCACGATCATGATGTTCTCCGCGAGGTCCTTCTCGCAGGTGCGCAGGTCCTCGATGAGCGCCGCGTCCTCTTCGGGCGTGCGGCCGCGCGGCCGGGTCCCCTTGATCGGCCGCGTCTGCGCCCAGCCGTCGCGGTCGAGCTGCATGAAGCGCTCGGGCGAAGAGGAGGCCACCTCCACCTCGGGGAAGCGCAGGTACGCCGCGAACGGGGCCTCGTTCACCGAGCGCAGCACCCGGTAGAGCGTCCGCGCGTCCGATGGCGCCTCGCAGTCGAAGCGCTGCGTGGTGCAGATCTCGAAGACGTCGCCGGCGAAGATGTGCTCGCGCGCCTGCTGCACCACGTCCAGGTACTGCGTGCGGGTGAGGACCGGCTTCACGCCGAGGTCCGCGAGGTGACCTTCCTGCAGCCTCGGCCTCCGCGAGAGGATCTCCGCGCGCGCGTCCCGCAGGTGCTGGCGCTGCAGCGCGTCCGGTTGCGTGGTGCCGGGCAC
>CAZCWA010000729.1:0-1649 GCA_964502265.1 uncultured Myxococcaceae bacterium
GAGGCGGAGGCGCGCCACGAGACGCACGTCCCGGTGGACATCTCCATCCTCCCCGGCATCGGGGTGAACGGGTTCGTGACCGGGGAGGTGCGGAACAACTTCGCGCTCGGGATTCTCGCCACGCACTCGCACCGGCTGGACGGGATGGCGCTCAGCCCGGCGGTGACGGTGGTGACGGACGGCGCGCGCGGGGTGCAGCTCGCGGGGGCGGTCAACTGGGCGGGCGCGTTGACCGGGCTTCAGGTTGCCGGCGCGTTCAACGGGGTGAAGGGCGGCACGACCGGGGCGCAGCTCGGCGGTGCGGCGAACGTGAGCGGCGGGAGGGTGCGCGGCGTTCAGCTCGCGGGGGCGTTCAACTTCGCCGGCGGCACCTCCGAGGCCTGGCAGGCTGCGGGCGCGGTCAACGTGGCGGGGGCGTTGCGCGGGGCGCAGCTCTCGGGCGCTGCCAACTTCGCCGACCGGCTCTCCGGCCTTCAGCTCTCGGTGCTCAACATCGGCGGGGACGTGGACGGCGCGCAGGTGGGGGTGATCAACATCGCTCGGAAGGTGCGGGGGCTGCAGCTCGGGGTGGTGAACGTGTCGCGCGAGATGTACGGCGCGCCGATCGGCCTGGTCTCGGTGGCGGGCAACGGCCAGTTCCACCTGCAGGCCTGGGCGAGCGACACCGCGCTGACCAACCTCAGCCTCAAGTTCGGCAGCAAGTACGTCTACACGCTCGTCACCGCCGGCTACGAGGCGCAGCGCGCGCAGGACGACCGGCACTTCATTGCCGGGCTCGGCTTCGGCGGGCACATCCCGCTCGGCGACCGGCTCTGGGTGGACGTGGACGCCAGCGCCCTCAGCCCGAGGCAGCGGCTCGTCTCCTCGAGCGAGGACGCGCTCCTCTCGCAGCTCCGGGTGGTGGGCGGCTATCAGCTCGCGCCGAGGCTCGCGGTCTTCGGCGGCGTCACCGGCAACGTGCTGGTGGAGTGGGACGGCGACTGGGGCGGCCGGGTCCTTGGGCCCACGTACGAGGTCGGCGGCGAGCGCACCCGCGTGGCGCTGTGGCCGGGGCTCGTGGCGGGCGTGCAGCTCTAGCCTCGGTGGGCGGGCAGGCGTCCTCCATTGTCGCGCAGGGTGCGTACGCGGGTGGTAGAGCGCCGCGCGTGTCCCTCGATGTCGATGCGCTCTACCGCCGCTACGGCCCCATGGTGCTCCGGCGCTGCCGGTTCCTTCTGCGAGACGAGGAGAGGTCGGTGGACGCGATGCACGACGTGTTCGTGAACCTCCTGAACGGTGCGGGCAGTCTGGAGGTGGACCCGCAGGCGGCCTCGAGCCTGCTGCACCGGGTGGCCACCAATGTCTGCCTCAACCGGCTGCGCGGCGAGCGGCGGCGGCCGCAGGATCCGGACGAGGCGCTGCTTCTGGAGATCGCCTCGCTCGACGATCTGGAGGGGCGCATGGCAGCGGGCGCGGTGCTGGGTCGCCTCTTCGGCCGCGAGCCGGAGAGCACCCGCACCATGGCGGTGCTGCACTGGGTGGACGGGATGACGCTGGAGGAGACCGCGCGCGAGGTGGGCCTGTCGGTCTCCGGCGTCCGCAAGCGCCTGCGCGGGCTGCGCGAGAAGCTCGACGCGCTGCAGGTGAACGAGGTGGCGCGATGAGCAGGA
>CAZCWA010000730.1:0-1647 GCA_964502265.1 uncultured Myxococcaceae bacterium
CGCGCACGCCCTCGACCACGACGGCTCACGTTCCCGCGGAAACGCCGACCGCCCCTCCCGCGACGCGCACGCCCTCGACCACGACCGCCCGCGTTCCCGCGGAGACGCCGACCGCCCCCTCGAGTCCACCGGCAGCGACGCAGAACCCTCCCCCGGAGACGCCGGCTGCCGGGCGGTGTCAAGGAAGTTGTCGCCTTTTCCCGGTGGTCAGGTGCGGGTCTCCCCCAAAGTCGGGTGACGGCGGTTGAGAGCGACCTCGCCCACCGGTGTCCAGTTGCGAGTGTCGCGTGACCAGCGTCGCGAGTTCCGAGCCTTGGCAGCGCGATAGACGGCGTGGCGTGCAGCGAGGATCGCGACGTCGCGCCCGGCGTGGCGATCATCGGGTGTGACGTAGCGAATCGCGCTGTGAAGATGCTCGGCGTTGTACCAGCGGACGAAGTCCTCGGTCCAGCGAGACGCGTGCTCGAGGGACGCGAATGGCTTGCGGGGGTAGTCCGGGCGGTACTTGAGGGTGCGGAAAAGAGCCTCCGCATAAGCGTTGTCGTCGCTTACGCGCGGCCTGCTGAAGCTCGGCACGATCCCGAGACGCTGCAGCGTTGCGAGCATCGTGGACCCCTTCATGGGGCCGCCGTTGTCGGCATGCAGCACGAGCGTGTCCTCGGGTACGTTCTCGACGCGGATAGCGCTATCGATCATGTCGACCGCCAAGTCCTGGCTTTCCTCTTCGTGAACGCTCCAGCCCACGATCTTCCGGCTGAATACGTCGACGATGAGGTAGAGAAAGTAGAACGTCCCACGGACCGGCGCGCGTAGATACGTGATGTCCCAGCACCAGACCTGATTGGGCCTGCTCGCCACCAGCTCCTTGGGCTTGCTCGCCCTCGGCGGTCGGGCGCGACCTCGATGCGCGAGCTGCCCCGCCTCACGAAGCACGCGATAGAAGCTCGATTCGCTAGCGATGTACTCCCCCCTGTCGGCGAGCGTCGGCACGATCTGCTTAGGACTCTTGTTGCGGAACTCGGGCGAATTGGCTGCCGCGAGGACTTTCTGCTTCTCGCCATCGGTGAGCTGGTGAGCCGGGGGAGTGTGGGGGCCCGTGCGACGGTCTTCGCCGACGCCCGCGCACAGCCAACGTTCGATGGTGCGCACACTTAGGCCGAGGATCCCGCATGCCTTCTCGAGCCGAGCGCCAGCCGTGACGGCTTCGTCGATGAGATCCACGATCACTCGTCGTTCCTCGACTCCGTGTCGTCGTCCCCGTCCCCCCAGATATCCCGGACTTTTTTTTGGAGCACGAGGAGCGCGGCCGCTTCGGCCAGGGCCTTATCTTTGCGGCGCAGCTCCCGCTCGAGCTCCCGCATCCGCTTGCTCTCGCCCGATGCCTTCTTGCGGCTCGCGCTGGGACGAAGGCCCGCAAGCATCGCTTCGCGCCAGGCGGCGAGATCCGCCTCATGGAGCCCCTCCCGCCGCAAGAACGCGCCGAGTTCTTCCTGAGGGACCTGGCTGGCTTCGATGAGCAGCCGCAACTTCTCTTCCGGGCGACGGTCGTCCGGCCGGCGAGGGGGCGGAGAACCGCTACCCTGAGAATCGTTCTTCGACATGCGCTCCAGCGTACGCGCTTCGAGTAGCCACCTGTAAAGGCTCGTC
>CAZCWA010000731.1:0-1647 GCA_964502265.1 uncultured Myxococcaceae bacterium
CCGGCTACACCCGCCTGTGGGAGCAGAGCGACGCGCGCAGGCTCGGCTTCGCGATCGACGAGCTCTTCTACGGGACGCCCGGCTACCTCGAGGGCTTCCGCCAGCGGCTCGGCACGCTCACCCGCGACGAGGTCAACGCCGCCGTCCGCCGCCACCTCACCTCGGACCGGCTGAGCTTCGTCTTCGTGGGCCCGGATGCCGATGCGATGGAGAAGATGCTCCGCGAGCAGCCGGAGAGCCCGATCATCTACGAGGCGCCCAAGCCGCCGGAGGTCCTCGCCGAGGACGCGAAGTTCATCGGCCGCAAGCTGCCGATCGCGAAGGACCGCATCGAGCGCCGCGACGTCTCCACCTTCATGGAGCGATAGCGAAGGACCTGGCGCCCGCCCCCTCGTCCGGGGCGGGTTGCCAGTGAGCAGCCCCGGTGGAGAAACCTCAATGAGGACCGGAGGTTGCAATGCCCGCCGAACGACAGATCCCGCGCCCTGTGCAAGCACACGTGCCCGCGCACGCGGTGGAAGCGAGACCGCCCGATGATCGCTCCCGCGCGGTGAAGGGCGGCGTGGTGGGCGGGATCGTGGGGGGCATCGCGCTGGCGCTCTTCCTCGTGCTGATGGCGGGGGTGAACGGGACGCCGGTGGCAGCGGCCTTCAAGGGCGCGGCGCTCCCGCTCTTCGGTCCGGAACGCGTGTCGACGCCTGTGTGGGAGCCGGGCGTGGTGGCGCTCGGAACGCTGATGCACTTCGCGGTCTCGATCGTCTGGGGGCTGCTCTTCGCCCTGCTCGTCTACGGCATGTCGCGCGCGGCGACGCTGGTCTCCGGGCTCTTCTGGGGCCTCGTGGTCTGGCTGGGGATGTTCTACGTGCTGCTGCCGCTCGTCGGCGGCTTCGGCGTCACCCAGGGCACGCCTTTGTGGCAGGCGATCGTGATGCACCTGGTCTTCGGCCTTGCGACCGCGGCCGGCTTCCTCCCCTTCCAGCGGATGCTCCCGCGACAACTCCGGCCGCTCGATCGGGGACGCGGCGGACGCGGACGTGGCCGGGTGCGTCCCCCCATCACCGAAGCGATGAACGAGGAGCCGCGCGTGCCGGCGTGATCAGGGCGTCTCGCCGAGCGTCCGCTCGATCATCTTCCGCAGATCGCGCTCGCTCACCTTCCCGCGCTGCAGCTCGAGCACCTTTCCCTCCCGGTCGATGAAGTACGTCATCGGCAGCGCCTGCACCGCGTACGCGCCTGCCATCGCGTCCGAGGAGAAGGTCACGTAGGGCGCTGCGTCCGGTACCCGCCGGTCGAGGAAGATGCCCACGTCCGCCGGCGCGTCGTCCCGGCTGGCGGCGATGAAGGTCAGTCCGCGGTCTTCGAACTCGCGCGCGAGCTTCACCATGTAGGGCAGCTCGTCCACGCATGGCCCGCACCAGCTCGCCCAGAAGTTGAGCATCACCACCCGGCCGCGAAGCTCCGCCAGCGACACCTGACCGCCGCCGTACTTCGGCATCACGAAGTCCGGTGCCGGCTCGCCCACCCGGGCCTGTCCCGCAGTCCGCTTGCTCTCGCCGATGCCCACCACCAGCACCGCCCCGAGGCCCAGCACCGCCGCGCCGATCAACACCGCGTTCGCCAACCCGCCCTTCACGAGAACCCCTTTCG
>CAZCWA010000732.1:0-1645 GCA_964502265.1 uncultured Myxococcaceae bacterium
GCGGCCGCAGTCCACGGAACGGTTCGAGTCGTGCCATGCGCGGGACTCTCATGCGCGACCGCAACCCGTTCAAGCTTCCAATGTGCGTGCCGCCCCGGGCCGTTCAGTGCACCATGCGGCCGATGCTTCGTCCGAGACGCGCCGCCTCCTCTCTTCGTCCGGCCCTTTGCGCCGGCGTGCTGACGCTGATCTCCGTCACAGGGATCGGGTGCTCGAAACCGGATCCGGCAGAGCAGTGCAGGGCCGCCTGCGAGAAGGTCACCGCCTGCGGCCACAAGCGCCTCATCGAGGGCCTGGACTGCGCGAACAACTGCCAGAACGTGAAGACCTTCCCCGAGTGCCCCTCCTGTCTCGCCGGCACCAGGGCCTCCTGCGAGGACATCTCCACCGCGCGCGTGTGCGGCGCCTCCTGCAGGGCCCGGTGAGCCTCCCGGCGCGGCACTGGCGACGCTCGAGGTGGTGGAACGGCGGTCTCGTCGGCGCCCTCGTGGCGGTGTGCGGCGTCGGCTACTTGGGGATCACGCAACCTCAGAGCGGACGCAACGGGCTGGGGACGGTGCAGGCCATGGGCGGACCTGAGGGCGGAGGCAGCGGCACGGTCGTATCGGAGGAGCGGCTGGTGCGGCACGTGCGCGCGTTGAGCGAGCAGTTCGTTCCGCGCAGCCACGAGGACGTGGAGAATCTGGACCGCGCCGCCACGTACATCGCCGAAGCCTTCCGCGAGGCTGGACTGGTCGTGACGGAGCAGCCCTACACCACGGTCTACGGCCAGACCTACCGCAACGTGATCGCCCGCGTTCCCTCTCGCGACGTCGCCGCGCGTGCGCTGTCGAGCGCAGAGGAAGAGGTCCGCCACGGGATCGTGATCGTCGGGGCGCACTACGACGCATACCTGGACCTGCCCGGTGCGGACGACAACGCGAGCGGCGTCGCGGGCTTGCTGGAGCTGGCGAGGATGCTCGCCGCGAATCCGCCCGACGCGGCGGTGGAGCTGGTCGCCTTCAACACCGAAGAGCCGCCGTACTTCTCGAGCGACGACATGGGCAGCGCGCGGCACGCGGAGAGCCTGAAGCAGCGCGGCGTGAAGGTCCGGGGGATGATGGCGCTCGAGACGATCGGCTACTTCTCAGACGCGAAGGGCAGCCAGACCTTCCCATTGCCCCTGCTCCGCCTGATGTATCCCACGACCGGCAACTACATCACCGTCGTGGGCCGCACCGGACAGGGCCGCATCGTGCGACGGGTGAAACGCGCCATGCGCGGCGCCACGGACCTGCGGGTGGAGAGCATCAACGCGCCGCGCTCGGTACCGGGGCTCGACTTCTCCGACCACGCCCCATACTGGGACCGCGGCTTCGAAGCCGTGATGATCACCGACACCGCGTTCTACCGGAACCCGCGGTACCACACGGCCGATGACACCTGGGACACGCTCGACTACGCCCGGATGGCGAAGGTCGTGCAGGGCGTCTTCGCGGCCGTTCACCGGCTCGCCGCCGAGTGACCTCCGCAGGCCAGGCAACCAGGCACGACGCCCGACAGCCACCCTTTGTAAATCTTGTAAATCCGCCGGCGACAGGGCCTAACTGCCGGCACCGATGAACGAGAACGCGCTCAACGCGAACGTGGGGCTCAAGCTTCGGAG
>CAZCWA010000733.1:0-1632 GCA_964502265.1 uncultured Myxococcaceae bacterium
AGGCGTGCCTGCAGGTGGGCGAGGTGGTCCTGGTGGTCACGCAGCCGGACAAGCCGAAGGGCCGCGGCCAGGCCCTCACGGCCCCGCCGGTGAAGGCGCTCGCCCTCGCGCGCGGCATCCCGGTCGCTCAGCCGCCGAAGCTGCGGGGAACGGACTTCGCGCAGGTGGTCCGGGAGGCGAAGGCGGACGTCACGGTGGTCACCGCCTACGGGAGGATCCTCCCCAAAGACGTGCTCGAGGCCGCGCGGTGCGGCTCGGTGAACGTGCACGCCTCGCTGTTGCCGAGGTGGCGGGGCGCGGCCCCCATCCAGCGCGCGATCGAGGCGGGCGATGCGCAGACCGGCGTGTGCCTGATGCAGATGGACGAGGGCCTCGACACAGGCGGCGTCATCTCCTGCGCCACCCTGCCCATCGGCGCGGAGGACACCTCGGAGTCGCTGCACGCGAAGCTGTCGAAGCTCGGCGGCGAGCTTCTGGTGCGGGACCTTCCGCGCTACGTGGCGGGTGCGCTGCCGGTGGTCGCGCAGGCTTCCGAGGGCGTCACCCACGCGAAGATGATCGACAAGGAGGAGGGGCGGCTGGACTTCTCCAGGCCGGCGGCGGAGCTCGAGCGGCGGCTGCGCGCGTTCACCCCGTGGCCCGGCGCGTTCACCCACCTCGAGGGCGGGACGCTGGTGAAGGTGCACCGGATGCGGCGGGTCCCGGGCGCGCAGGCGGGAGAAGGCGCGGCGCCGGGCACGGTGCTTCGCGCGGACGCAGAGGGCATCGTGGTGGCCTGCGGCGAGGGCGCAGTCGCGCTGGTGGAGCTGCAGGCAGAAGGGAAGCGCCGGATGACCGCGGCCGAGTTCCTCCAGGGCAGGAAGCTGGAGCCGGGCGCCACGCCCTTCGTCACCTCGACCGTGGCGGGCGCAGCGTCATGACCGCGCGCGAGCTGGCGATCAAGGTGCTCTCGCGGGTGGACGCGACCGACGCGTACCTGAACGTGGTGCTCGCCCACGAGCTGGACGCGGCGGCGCTCGACGACCCGCGGGACTCGGCCCTGTGCACCGAGCTCTGCTACGGCGTCACGCGGCGGCGGATGGCGCTCGACTACGCGGTGGAGCGCTTCAGCGACCGCGGGATGGAGAAGATCGAGATCCGGGTCGCGGCGGCGCTGCGCATCGGCGCCTACCAGCTCTTCCACATGCGCGTGCCCTCGCGGGCGGCGGTGGGCGAGACGGTGGAGGCCCTGAAGAAGCAGGGGCTGTCGCGCGCGGCCGGGTTCGTCAACGCCATCCTCCGCAAGCTCGCGGGCGTGGTGGAGAAGGGCGAAGGACCGCCGCTTCCACCGGAGGCGCCGCGCGACGAGCACCTCGCGGTGCGGGAGAGCCACCCCTTGTGGCTGGTGCGCCGCTGGATGCGCCAGTTCGGGCCGGACCGTGCGGAGGCGATGCTGGTGGCGGGCAACGTCTCGGCGCCGGTGGTCATCCGGGTGAACACCGCGAAGACCACGCGGGACGCCCTGGCGGAGCAGCTTCGCGAGGCGGGCCTCGAGGTCGAGCCCACCCGGTTCTCGCCGGTGGGGCTGGTCCTGCCGCGGCTGGGGCGCGTGGAGGACGTGCTCGGCTACGCGGAAGGCCTGTGGCAGGTGCA
>CAZCWA010000734.1:0-1631 GCA_964502265.1 uncultured Myxococcaceae bacterium
CGCGGCACCCGTACACGCAAGGCCTCGTGCGCAGCATCCCGCGCATGGACAGCGTGCCGAAGACGGAGCTGGTCGCCATCCCCGGCCACCCGCCGGATCCGGCGCGGCTTCCCTCGGGCTGTCCCTTCCGCGAGCGCTGTCCCCTCGCCTCCGCGCGCTGCGCCGAGGAGCGGCCGCCGCTGGTGGAGCTCACCGCGCCAGGGCAGGGCGAGTCGCACCGCGTGGTCTGCTGGGAGGTCTCTGCGTGAGTGGCCCTTCGCAAAAGCGCGGTGAGGTGATTCCTCTACGCGCGTCATCGGGCGCGGCGCCGGCGGGGACCTTGCTGTCGGTGCGGGACCTGGAGGTGCACTTCCCGGTCACCCGCGGGGTGTTCCTGCCGAAGACGGTGGGCCACGTGCGCGCGGTGGACGGGGTGTCCTTCGACCTCGCGCGCGGCGAGACGCTGGGGCTGGTGGGCGAGTCCGGCTGCGGCAAGTCCACGGTGGGCCGCGCGCTGGTGAAGCTGATCCCCGCGGCGGGCGGCAAGGTGATCTTCGACGGCGAGGACATCCTCCCCCTGCAGGGGCGCAGGCTGCGGCGGCACCGCGCCAACCTCCAGATGATCTTCCAGGACCCGTTCTCCTCGCTGAACCCGAGGATGACCGTGGGCAGCCTCATCGCCGAGCCGCTGCGGGCCAACGACTACGGCGCGCCGCGGGTGATCGAGGCGCGCGTGCGCGAGCTGGTGGAGCTGTGCGGCCTCTCACCGCGCGACGTGCGCCGCTACCCGCATGAGTTCTCCGGAGGCCAGCGCCAGCGGGTGGCGATCGCGCGGGCGCTCGCGTTGTCTCCGGCGTTCATCGTGGCCGACGAGCCGCTCTCCGCGCTGGACGTCTCCATCCGCGCGCAGATCATGAATTTGCTGCTCGGGCTTCAGCGCACCTTCGGGCTGACCCTGCTCTTCATCTCGCACGACATGGCGGCGGTGCGGCACCTCGCCGACCGGGTGGCGGTGATGTACCTGGGCAAGCTGGTGGAGGTCGCGCCGGCGAGGGCGGTGTACCGGCAGCCCCTGCACCCGTACACCCAGGCGCTCAACGCGGCGATCCCCTTTCCGGATCCCGAGGTCGCGCGCCAAAGGCCCCCCGCGCTGCTCACCGGCGAGGTCCCCAGCCCCCTCCACCCGCCGAGCGGTTGCCGCTTCCACACCCGCTGCCCGCTCTACCGGACGCTGCCCGCGGACAGACAGCTCGCGTGCCGCACGAAGGAGCCGGAGCTTCGGCGCGTGGGCGCCTCCGGGGATCACCTCGTCGCCTGCCACTGGGCGGGTTCGGCGTGAAGACGCCCGGGCACATCCGCGTCCGCGGCGCCCGGGTGCACAACCTGCGGAGCGTGGACGTGGATGTTCCGCTGCGCGAGCTGGTGGGCATCGCGGGCGTGTCCGGATCGGGGAAGTCCTCTTTGGCGCTGGGCGTGCTCTACGCCGAGGGATCGCGCCGCTACATCGAGGCGCTCTCCACCTATACGCGCCGCCGGATGGCGCACGCCCCGAGGGCCGCGGTCGATTCGGTGGAGCACGTCCCCGCCGCGCTCGCCCTGCGCCAGCGGCCCGGCGTTCCGGGCGTGCGATCGACCTTCGGCACCTCGACAGA
>CAZCWA010000735.1:0-1627 GCA_964502265.1 uncultured Myxococcaceae bacterium
GTGCTGCCGCCCAGCATCGCGCTCAGCGAGCCGCTCACGCGGTTCAGTCGCAGCTCTGCGCGACCGCCGCTGCCGCCGAAGGGGAGTGCGAGGTCGGGTGTGCATACGGCGTGCGCGGTCCAGACGCCCTCGGGGCTCAGCTCACCACTCATTCCGCTGCACGCTTCCATCCCGCTCGCGAAGAGATCGAGCCCGCCCTCCAGATCGACCCGACCGGCAGGGAGGGTGACGCGGACGGCACTCACCCGCAGCGCGACCGGATCGCCGTCGAGCTGCACGAGTGTTCCACCGGGAGGCGCCTCCCCCTCGAGCACGCCAAAGAGACCGCGCGCCGTGAGCTGCGCAGTGCCCCTCAGCTCCACATCGTTGGCGGCGCCCGGGAGTCGCAGCTTCCCGTGCAACGTGAGCCCGTCGTGAGGCGTGTACTCGACTCGATCGAGGAGGGTGAAGCGACCACGCAGGTGCTCCGGCACTGCATCGACGGACAGATCACCGACCACCCGCCCGCCTGTCACGCTCAGCGTGCCCTGCCGGTCGAGCTGCAGATCCTGCAGACGCACGCGCGCGGCGGCGGCGAACGGCGCCAGCAGCTCGAGGCGTGCGTTGCCGTTCAGCGTGTACCCGAACGGAGAGGTCTGCGCGTCCGCGCTCCTCAGCCCCACCAGGCGCGCGACGCCGGGCACGATCTCCAGAGTATCGGAGAGGGCGCCGAACTCCGGCCCCTGCGGACCCGGTGCAGCGCCGTGCCGGAAGGTCCAGATCTCACTGCGCAGGCCGCCCGGCACCAGCGGATCGCCCATGCCGTCGAGCGCTTCCACCTGCCAGGCGTACTCGCGACCCTCCTCGAGCGGGAGGGCATCGACGGGGTAGAGATGAAACGCTCCGCTCCCCGTCTCCACCTCGTAGTGCACGGGGTTTGCCTGAATCGCGGCAAACGGGGTCTGGCTCGGGTAGATCGGCACCACCCGCAGCCTGTACGAGGTGCCGAGCGCGGGCGGCAACATCACCGGGGTCCACTGGAAGGTGGGCTGCATCGCCAGGACCGGATCGTCGCGACCGGGGAAGACGAGCTCGGGTGGGTCCGGCAACATCACGGAGAAGCGTGCGCAGTCTTCCGCGAGCTGTACCCGCTGCGGGGACAGGACGCGCACGCAGATCTCGTAGTCGCCCTCAGGAATCACACCGGCCTGCACGGCCGCGTCCACATCGGCGCGTTGGGCGAGGCGTACACGCCAATCAGTCAGGTCGGCCGCATTCAGTGTGATCGTGCTCGCGCCCTCCACGAAGAGCACCGGACTCTCCGCGCGCGCCATCTCCCCGCGCCGCGACTCGCGCAGCACCCCCTCGATCTGATAATCGCGCGGCCCCTGACCCGTGTGGATGAGGGTCAGCGACAGGTTCTGCGGGTTCCGCTGCCACTCGGAGACGAACGGGCTCGGGAACGCCGGGGTCATCAGGACCGCCGACCAGTCCGGGCTCTGCGCCTGAACTCCGCCAGCGGCAACTAGGGAAAGCAGGGGCGCCAGAAGCGCAGTCAGACGAAGACGATGCAGAATGGAGGTCGACATTCGAGACGCTCAGGGGTTCACCGGTCACGCGCATGCAATACGAACACGCCACCTCTCCC
>CAZCWA010000736.1:0-1623 GCA_964502265.1 uncultured Myxococcaceae bacterium
CCGCGCCCGCACGGTACCGCGCGGCGATCGTCACCGCCTGCTTCGCGGTGAACTCGGCGGCGGCCTCGGCGTTCTTCGGCGCCGGGGTGCGCGAGGTCTTCACCGCGCTGCTGGTGGGGCTCGGCACCGGCGTGCTCGCGCTGCTGGCGGGCAGGGCCAAGCGCCCGTGGATGGCCTTCGAGCCCACCGCCGCCTTCTGCGCCGCGGTCATCGCCTCGCTGGCCGCCCGCTTCCTGGGCCCGGTGAGCGTGCCGGTGGCGGTGCTGGCGGGCCTGGTGGCGCTGCTGCCCGGCTACACGCTCACCACCGCGATCACCGAGATCGCCACCGGCCACCTCACCTCCGGCTCGGCGCGGCTCACCTCGGCGGTGATGGCCCTCTTCACGCTCGCGTTCGGGGTGGCGCTGGGGACCCGCTGCGTGGAGCTCGCCTTCGGCCCCATCCCGCCCGGCATGGTGACCGCGATGCCCGCGTGGGCGAGCGTGGTCGCGCTGATATTCGCCACCTCCACCTTCGGCGTCCTCTTCTGCGTCAACCTCCGCGACCTGCCTTGGGTGATGGCGGTGGCCTCGGTCGGCTTCTGGGGCGCCCGCGCGGGCTCCGCGCTGCTCGGGCCGGAGCTGGGCGTGTTCGTGGGCGCCCTGCTGGTGGGGACCGCCTCCAACGCCTACGCCCGCTTCCTCGACCGGCCGGCGGTGGTGCCGCTCTTCCCAGGCATCATCCTCCTCGTGCCCGGGAGCATCGGCTTCCGCAGCCTCTCCTCGCTGATGGCCCACGACGTCCTCACCGGCGTGCAGACCGCCTTCACCATGGTGCTGGTGGCGGTGGGCCTGGTGGCGGGGCTGCTGGTCTCCAACGAGCTGATGAACCCGCGCCGGCCGCTGTAGCCCCCCCCTCGCGCGACGCCCCGCAACAGCGACGCCCCCTCCCGCGTGAACGGGAAGGGGCGCCTGTACGACCCGATCAGGCCGTGACTGCCCTACCGCCGGGCGCCGAGCGCCATGCGGGCGGTCTCGCGCTTCACGGTGGAAGCCTCGAGCTGGAAGCGGGCGTCGTCCGGGGTCATGCCCCGCATGCGCGCCTGCGCCTCCTCGAGCCGGCGCCGCGCCTCCGAAGGGTCGATGCCCTCGGCGGGCTCGGCGAAGTCCGCCAGCACCCGCACGTGGTCCGCCGCCACGGTGACGAACCCGCCGGCCACGAACCACACGGTGTCCCGGCCGCCCTCGCGCACGGTCAGCGCGCCCGGCTCCACCACCGAGAGGAACGGGGTGTGGCCCGGCCGCACCCCGAACAGCCCCTTCGCGCCCGGGACGACCGCCTCGTCCGCGCTCGTCTGGAGCATCCGCTTCTCCGGGGTCACGATCTCCACGGTCAGCCTGGCCATCCGCTACTCCTTCACCCTCAACGTGTGGAACATCAACCCGGGCCCCCGGCGACCGCTAGGCCGCCGCGAGCTTGCGCGCGTTCTCGAGCACTTCCTCGATCCCGCCGGCCATGTAGAAGGCGGCCTCGGGGATGTCGTCGTGCTTGCCGTCCGCGATCTCCTGGAACCCCTTGATGGTCTCCGAGAGCTTCACGTAGCGGCCCGGCTTGCCGGTGAAGACCTCCGCCACGAAGAACGGC
>CAZCWA010000737.1:0-1613 GCA_964502265.1 uncultured Myxococcaceae bacterium
AAGCCCTCGTTGCCGTGCGCATCGAAGCGCAGGGAGAGATCCTCCACCTCCGCCAAAGACGGGTCGAGCGACTGGAACGCCCGCGCCGCGTCGGCCGCGGCCTGGACCCTGGAGGAGAGCGGCACAAAGGTGCGCTCGTCCGCGTCGAGGATCCGCTCGGCGACGATGAGGGCCCTCACCCGCTCGAGCGGGAAGTGGATCGCCAGGTCCGCCGGCTCGGCGAGGAACGACGCCAGCGCCGGGGTGAGCCGCACAGGCGGCGGGGCAGGGCGCTCGTCCTTCGCCGGCATGAGGACGGGATCCACGGCCGGCCAGCGGGCGGAGACGACCATGCGCACCCAGCCGCCCTCGTGGGTGAGCTGCACCTCGGTCACCTGGGCCACCGGCTTGTCCGACCACCACCGGCGCAAGTGCTCCGTCCAGCGAGCGCCGTCGGTGACCGGGAAGAGCAGCGTGGTGGAGACGCGCTCCGGCCGGTCCGTGGGCTCCGGCGGAAGGCCGAGCGAGGCCGCATGGAGCAGCCGGTCCGCGTCCATCGACCACAGCCCCGCGAAGACCGGGCGGGAGGGATCGAAACCCTCGTCCACCGCGCCGTCGTGGAAGAGCTGCGTCACCGCCGCGATCACCACCGGCCCGGTCCGCTGCAGCGTCCCGATGCGCGCAGAGGGCTCGGACTCCGCCAGCTCGACCAGCGCCTTGGAGGGATCCGCGCCGAGCGTCCGCACGAAGCCCTGCAGCTCGCGCACGCCGGAAGAGGAGAGCCGCACCAGCACGGCCGCGTCCCCCGGCAGTTGCGCGTGGACCGGCAGCGCCTCCTTCGGAAGCGTGTCCTCGACCTTCTGACGGCCGGAGCAGGAGGCGACGAGCAGCAGCGCCGCGAGGGGCAGGGAGAAGCGTGAGCGTCGAAGCGACATGCCCCCATACGAGCACGGCCGCGCAGGGCCCGGAACGCAGTTCATCGCCTCCCGCCGCCCTGTCGAAGCCGTATTGCGTGAGCCCCTCATCTCGCGAGGTCGGCTTCCCGGAGTGATGGGCGCCGGATATATGCCTCAGAACGCATATGACCAACCGCCCGGAATGACTGGGGAATCCGGTGCCAGAGCCCATTTCTGGAGGGGACCCGGAAAGTCTCTGCGGACACTCCGGAAGTCTCTGCGGGGTGCCGGAAAGTCCCTCGCGCGTGCCGGAAGGTCCCTCGCGCGTGCCGGAAGGTCCCTCCGCCGTGCCGGAAGGTCCCTCCGCCGTGCCGGAAGGTCCCTCGCACGTGCCGGAAGGTCCTTGCGGGGACGGAGAAGGTGATGCCCGCGTGGGAGAAGCCGGCGTCCGGGACTCCGAAAGCGCCGGCGTCGAGTCGGAAGGCGGCATCCGGCAAAGAGAAAGTGGCGGCGGGGACGGCGAGCGGCGCTCGCTCCCATGGCCAGGCACCCCGCCCGCGCAGCGCGGAGCGAGCAGGGTGCCCAGAACACGAAGCCGGCGTCAGTGGATCGTCACCCTCCCGCTCGAATCCACGGTGATGGTGCCGTTCTGGAACGTGGCCCGCTGGCCGCCGCCGTAGGGCTGGACGTCACCGGTGGGGTAGCCCAGCGGTCCCTTCTCGAAGTTCTGCTGCTCCC
>CAZCWA010000738.1:0-1604 GCA_964502265.1 uncultured Myxococcaceae bacterium
CCCCGGCACCGTTCTTCGGCATCACCGGGACCAACGGGAAGACCACCACCACGGCGCTGCTCGGCGCGCTGTGGCAGGCGGCAGGCAAGCGCGTCTTCGTGGGCGGGAACCTGGGCGAGCCGCTCAGCGAGGCGGCGCTCAGCACCCACCCGTGGGACGCCTACGTGGTGGAGCTCTCCTCCTTCCAGCTCGAGGGCGCCTCCACGGTGCGCTGCGACGCGGCGGTGATCCTCAACCTGACCCCCGACCACCTCGACCGTTACGATGACGAGGCCCGCTACGGCGAGGCCAAGGCGCGCATCTTCCGCAACCACCGGCCCTCCGATGCGGCGGTGGTCAACGCGGACGATCCGATCGTTCCGTCCCTGGCGCGCGAGACGGCGGCGCGGCGGTACGCGTTCACGAGGCGGCCTTCCACTGCCAACACGTGGGACCTGCTCGCCGCGGCAGACGGCCCTTCCTCCTTCACCCTTGAGGGCGTTCACTACGTCGTCAGGAACCGTTCGCTGCGCGGCGCGCACAACCTCGAGAACGCGATGGCGGCGGCGCTGCTCGCGCGTCACGGCGGGCTCTCTGCCGGGGAGATCCAGCGGGGCCTGGACAGCTTCGGGGGCCTGCCGCACCGCATCGAGTCGGTGGCCACGGTCCGGGGCGTGGAGTGGGTGAACGACTCCAAGGCGACCAACGTGGACAGCACGCGGGTGGCGCTCTCGGCGTTCCCGCCCGGCGAGCGGGGCCCGGGCGTGTGGCTCATCCTCGGCGGGAAGGGGAAGGGCGCGCCGTACGAGCCGCTGGTGGAGGCGTGCCGCGGCGTGGTGAAGGCGGTGCTGACCATCGGCGATGACGCGCAGACGATCGAACGCGCGTTCGCGAATTCGCTCCCGGTCCATTCGTGCGGCACGCTCGCGGCCGCGGTGCAGCTCGCGTCAGGCGCCGCCGCAGCGGGAGACGTGGTGCTCCTGTCCCCCGCGTGCGCGTCGTACGATCAGTTCCGCCACTTCGAACATCGGGGCGACACGTTCAAGGCGCTGGTGAGAGGGCTGTCATGATGGGCCAGAAGGGCACGGTCCGGTTCGATCCGATCCTGCTGGGCGCGGTGCTGGCGCTCGTCGCCATCGGGCTGGTGATGGTCTATTCGGCCAGCGCGCTGCCCGCGCACGACAAGACCGGCGACGGGTTCTTCTTCCTCAAGCGGCAGCTCGTGGCGGCGGCGCTGGGGCTGGTGGCCATGGCCTCGGTGATGTGGCTCGGCTACCGGAAGCTGGCGCGGCTGGCCTACCCGATCATCCTGCTCGCGGTGGCGCTGATGATCGCGGTGCTCATCCCCGGCATCGGCGGGAGCGCGGGCGGCGCGCAGCGGTGGATCCGCCTGCCCTTCTTCTCCGTCCAGCCCACCGAGATCCTCAAGTTCGCCTGGGTCGTCTACCTCGCCTACTCGCTGGCGAAGAAGCGCGAGAAGGTTGCCACCTTCAGCGTGGGCTTCCTCCCGCACGTCCTCTTCGCGGGGCTGCTCTGCCTGCTCAGCCTCGCGCAGCCGGACTTCGGCTCGGCGGTGGCGCTGATGTTCCTGCTCTTCACGCTGCTCTTCGCCGCGGGCGCGAAGC
>CAZCWA010000739.1:0-1601 GCA_964502265.1 uncultured Myxococcaceae bacterium
CCTCACGTCGCCGAACACCGCGAACTTCACCTGCAACTGCGCGCACTCGTTCTGCAGCACCGGTGGCGCCTCGCAGCCGCTGATGCGGTCGTGCGATCCGTGCGTGAAGCGGGTGTGTGAGCTCGATTCCTACTGCTGCAGTACCGACTGGGACAACTTCTGCGTCCAGCAGGTCGCGCAGGCCTGCAACATCACCTGCCCGTAGCGGCCGGCCTCACCGGGCGGGCACGATCCGCACGATGCGGTCCTTCTGGGGCCCGCATTCGCCGCGACCGTCGCAGTTGCTGGTGGTCAGCCACAGGTGCCCGTCCGGACCCATGATCACCTCGCGCACGCGGCCGAGTCCCTCCGGCGGTTCGCCCTGGAA
This sequence comes from uncultured Myxococcaceae bacterium, assembly GCA_964502265.1. Taxonomy (GTDB): domain Bacteria; phylum Myxococcota; class Myxococcia; order Myxococcales; family Myxococcaceae; genus JAFAFL01. The sequence continues at coordinate 368 of CAZCWA010000739.1, forward strand.
GTAGACCTCGTGCTTCGTCACCGCTGTGCCTTCCGCGTCGAGCACCACGCGCTGCAGGTGCCGCGACTTGAGGGTGCCGATGAGCAGGCTGTCCTTCCACTCGGGGATCGCATCTCCCCGATAGATGGCCGCGCCGCCCGGAGGGGCTGCGGTCCTCCAGGAGATGAGCGGGGGCACGAAGCCGTCCTTCACCTCGCAGCCGTAGGTCTCCGGCCAGCCGAGGTTCTCCCCCGCCCGAGCCACCTGCACGCGGTCGTGGCCAAAGCGCAGCGTGTCTCCCGAGGGGCCGTGGTCGGTGACGATCAGACGCTCCGGCGAGAGCCAGTCGAAGCCCTGGGAGTTCCGCACGCCTGTGATGAACAGCAGGCTTCCCGGACGCGGGTTGTCGGCAGGGACCTCTCCATCGAGCGAGAGGCGCAAGAAGGCGCCCGCCACCGAGGTGTCGTCCTGAGAGAGCCCCGGGTCCCGCGCATCGCCGATGCTCACGTAGAGCATCCGGTCCGGCCCGATGCGCAGGCGCCCGCCGTGGTGGAAGCGCGCACCCGGAATGTCGTCCATCAGCCGCCGGTCGAGCTTCGCGGAGAGGCCATCCTCCGACAGCGTCCAGCGCTCGAGGCGGTTCACCTTCCGCCCGTCCTTCTGCACCGTGAAGTAGAGGAAGAGCTGCCGGTTGGAGGCGAAGTCCGGGTGCAGCGCCAGGCCCTGCAGACCGCCCTCGCCGCCGGGATCGACCTCGATCGTCGCCACCGGTTCGGGCACCAGCACGCCGTCGCGCACGAGGCGCAACCGCCCCGGGCGTTCGGTCACAAGGACGTCGCTGCCGCCGGGAAACGCGAGGCTCCACGGAACCTCCAGCCCCTCCACCACCGTCTCTGCACGCACCGCCACCGTGCCGGCGGCGCCGAAGCCCGTCTCCACGTAGACGCAGCGCTCTGCCTTCGGCGTGGAGCGGCAGCCAGCGAGCGCGGCGAGGACGAGCGCCGAGGCCAGCGCACCGGGAAACGGTCCAGGTCGTTCGGACATGCGAGGCCTCGTAATGAGCGGCCTCCGCCGGGGCAACCGCCGCGATCGGGCGAACCGTCAGGGCTTCAGCGCGTAACGGACGATGACCGCGTTGTGATCCGACCGGTAACCCTTCTCCGCGCGCGAGCCGACGCGGCGCAGATCGTCGTGCGGGGTGTGCATCACGTAGTCGAGCGTGCGCTTCCCGTGGGTGGGCGCGTCCAGTCCGCTC
>CAZCWA010000740.1:0-1598 GCA_964502265.1 uncultured Myxococcaceae bacterium
TGCCGATGTCCTTGAGCGACATCTCGCTCTCCGGCATGGACGGCGGCGGGGGCGGGGGCTGCGGCATCTCGAAGGGACTGGTGAAGGTCTGCGTGGCGGCATTGCGCTCGAGCCCCGCCAGGGTGTTGAGACGCTCCGGCGCGAAGTCGGGCTCCCGGTACAGCGACGTCTCCCGGGTCGGCGGAGGCGGCAGGTGCCCGCTCGCATCTCCCGAGCCGATGGCGGTGGTTCCCGGCGGCATCCACCCCCGTCCCGCGCGCAGCTCCTCGAGCACCATCGCCGGATCCTGCAGCACCACCAGGCGGCGGATCATGTTCTCCAGCTCGCGGACGTTGCCCGGCCAGGCGTAGTCGCAGAACGCCTCCAGGACCGCCGGGGGCAGCTCGCTCTGGTTTGCGCCGTAGCGGCGGCTGTAGGTCTCCAGGAAGTGCTTCACCAACAGCGGGATGTCTTCCTTGCGCTCGCGCAGCGGCGGCAGGCGGATGGCCACCACGTTGAGGCGGTAGAAGAGATCCTCGCGGAAGTTCCCGAGCTCGATCTCCCGCTCGAGGTTGCGGTTGGTCGCCACCACCACCCGCGCATCGACGCGGACGGAGCGCTTGCCACCCACCCGGAAGTACTCCTCGTCCTGCAGCACCTGGAGGAGCTTGGCCTGCAGTCGGATCGCCATCTCGCCGATCTCGTCGAGGAAGATGGTCCCCTGATCGGCGAGCTCGAACTTGCCGGGCTTCTCGGCGGTGGCCCCGGTGAAGGCGCCGCGCTCGTGCCCGAAGAGCTCGCTCTCCAGCAGCTCGGCGGGAAGGGCCGCGCAGTTCACCTTGATGAAGGGGCGGTTCTTGCGGCGGCTGCGCGCGTGGATCTCGCGGGCGATGACCTCCTTGCCGGTGCCCGACTCGCCGAGCAGCAGCGCCGGCACGTCGGTGTCGGCGATCCGATCCACCAGCGAGCGGATGCGCGCCATCGAGCGGTTACGGGAGATGACCGCGCTGCCCTCCCCTTCGGCCCCTTCCTTCGAGCGCACGCCGTTGATCGGCGACGCGGCCCGGCCGAGGCTGCGGCGGATGACGTCCGAGAGATCCTCGGCGGTGAAGGGCTTGGTCAGGTAGTCGGTGGCGCCCATGCGCAGCGCCCGCACCGCGTCCTCGGCCGCGCCCAGGCCCGAGACCACGATGATGGGCACCGCCCCACCTTCCGCCCGGTGCCGCTCGAGGACCTTCAGGCCGCTCCCGTCCGGCAGCATGACGTCCAACAGCATCGCGGCGTAGCGCCCGGAGGACAGCCCTTCGGCAGCCTCCTGTGCGGTCCCCACCGCGTCCACCGTGAAGGAAAGGGACTCGAGCAGCTCTTTGAGGACCGAACGCTGGGCCGCGTCATCCTCGACCACCAACACCGAGACCCGCTCCGACCCGTCACCTCTGCCATCCATGCTGCGACCTCTTCCCGAAGCAGCCCTCAGGAAGAAGCCGGTCAGCCGCGTGGGGGCGGTTCCGTGCTTCCGCTGGGGCCCTTCTGATCACCTGTTGCGTTCGTCGCCTCCCGACCATCGCGAAGCAGCCGGGCGAGTCGCTCGGCGTCCACGCGATGTCGGAAGAGGCGCT
>CAZCWA010000741.1:0-1592 GCA_964502265.1 uncultured Myxococcaceae bacterium
GTGGTACTGGTACGCCGCGATGTCCGCGTCGCGCGGCCCGTGCGCCATCCGGAGGTCTGCGCGCATCAGCCCGTTCTTCTGGTAGTCGCGGAAGGCGAGGTGGGTCACCTCGTGCAGCCAGACGCGGGCGTTGGGCGGGGCGTTCTCGTTGATCCAGGGCAGCACGCCGGTGACGTTGCTCGACCAGAACTGGCGCTGCATGCCGATGGAGGCCGCGCCCGGCAGCCCGCCCGCGGTCTCCGAGTAGTAGCTCGTGCCGTAGGGATGGATGCGCACGGAGTCGACGAGCGCGGGCGCGAAGAGCAGCGCGCAGAGGATGCCCAGTCCCGCCACGGGGTGAACGCGCCGGCCGTCGCGCTTTGCCCACCAGGCGGCGCAGGAGGCGACCACCATCCCCCCGAGGATCCCGAGGAACAGCATCGACGGGAACCAGTGCTTCACGCCGCCGAAGATGGGCACGTTGGGGTGGCTGATGAGGGCGATGGACACGGTCGCGTTCGCGAGCAGCAGCCCGTCCTGCCAGTCCGCGCGCTGCACCCGCTCCCGCAGCCCCGCGAACGGCTTCGCTGCAAGGCGCACCAGCACCGTCCCGAACCCGAGCACCATGGGGACGAACAGTGTCGTCGGCACGGTGAGCGCCGTCTTCACCAGCACGTAGTGGAGGGGGAAGGGCGGCTCGCGCAGCAGCACGTTGAGGAAGAACCACGCGTAGTGGTTGTGCGTGGCGTGGAAGTTCAGCCACCAGGCCACGCGGTCCACCGGGTGGTGCCAGAGGAAGGGCCAGAGCGCGTAGAGCACCAGCGGGCCGAGCACCGCCATCGACACCAGCGTCGCCAGCGGCCGGAAGGTCTCCATCGACGTGCGCGCCAGCCGCCAGAGCAGCACCGCGCTCACCCCCGCCGCCGCGAGGAAGAGGAAGGTGTGCGGGCTCAGCAGCGTGAAGCGCGCCACGAACTGCCGCCCCTGGACGAGCGCCAGCACGCCGTACAGCGCCATCGTCGCCAGCCACACCGCGGAGAACGCGCCGAAGAGGGTGCGCGCCGCCGGGTTGCCTCGGCTGCGAACGAACGCGAGCCACAGCGCGAACGGCACCAGCACGATGGGCAGGAAGAAGCTGTTGTGCTTGGTGCACAGCGCCAGCCCGAAGAAGAGGCCGGTGTAGACCCACCACCTCGGCGTCCCCATCGCCCGCCAGAAGCCGTAGACGGTGAGCAGCCAGAACGCGGCCACCGGCACGTCGAACGCGGCGAGGTACGAGTTGAAGAGCTGCCGCGGCACGAGGAACCACGCCACCGCCGCGAACAGCCCCGCCGCGCGGCAGTAGACGCCGGCGCCGAGCCGGAAGCTCAGCGGGGCGATCAATGCCGCCACCGCGAAGGCCGGAAGGCGGAAGGCGACCGCGGAGGAAAGCCAACCGAGCTTCTCGTGGAGGACGAGGTGCGAGAGCCCGAAGAGGTTCTTCATCAGCCCCGGGTGCTCGCGGTTGTAGTCGAAGAAGCGGGTGATCGCGGTGTCGCTGAACGCGTCGCGCGGGCGGGTGAAGAGCAGGTCGAACCACTGCCCGTGGTTGCCGCCAGCGAGGAAGTAGTAGC
>CAZCWA010000742.1:0-1589 GCA_964502265.1 uncultured Myxococcaceae bacterium
CGATCAGCGCGGCGCCCTGGGGGAGCGCGAGCATCCTGCCCATTTCGTGGATGTACATCGCGCTGATGGGAGCGGACGGGCTCGAGCGCGCGACCAAGCTGGCGATCCTGAATGCCAACTACATCGCGGCGCGGCTGGACCCGCACTACCCGGTGCTCTACCGCGGCAAGCAGGGCAAGGTGGCGCACGAGTGCATCGTGGACCTGCGGCACCTGAAGAAGACCGCCGGCATCGAGGTGGAGGACGTGGCCAAGCGGCTGATGGACTACGGCTTCCACGCGCCGACGGTGAGCTTCCCGGTCGCAGGCACCCTGATGATCGAGCCGACGGAGAGCGAGTCGAAGGGGGAGATCGATCGCTTCTGCGACGCGATGATCGCCATCCGCGAGGAGATCCGCGAGATCGAGGAGGGCACCCTCCCGCGCGACAACAACCCGCTCAAGAACGCGCCGCACACTTCGGAGGCAGTCACCGCGGAGACCTGGGATCGCCCCTATCCGCGCCAGCGCGCCGCGTTCCCCACCGAGTGGACGAAGCGCCACAAGTTCTGGCCGTCGGTGGCGCGCCTCAACCAGGTGCTCGGCGACCGCAAGCTCATCTGCGCCTGCCCGCCGATCGAGGACTACCAGTAGCGCCTGCGGAACGACTCCGGGTCAGCGGGTGCGGAACACCCGCGCCCGGCCCACCCCTCCATCCATCTGGACGAAGAAGCCGAACTGGAAGCTGACCGCGTTCTCGCCGCCCACCAGCGCGGGCGGAGGATTGGGGAACGGCTGCGCGCGCTCGAAGGAGCGGACGGCCTCGAGGTCGAGGAAGTCCAGCCCGCTGCTCTTGGAGACGAAGACGTCCTTCAGCCGCCCGTCCTTGTCGATGGTCACGGTGAGCACCGTGTGCCGGTCCCTCCCGCTGTAGACGTTGCCGGTGGGGTCGCGCCGCATCAGCTCCGCGCTGGGGTTCCAGGTCATTCCGACGCTCTGCTTCACGCGGTTGAAGAAGCTCGCGTGCTTCCACTCCCTGGTGGAGAGGTAGGTCCCGTCGCCGACCGCCTCGTCGAGGTGGTCGTTGGGCGCGCCGCCCACCACGCTGTCCAGCACGGTCAACGACGGCATCAGGTGCAAAGGCCCCGGCTTGCCGGCGCGGCCCTGCGATCCTTCCGATCCTTCGGACGGAGTGCCCGGCTGGATGCGCAGCCGGTTCGAGTTCCCCTGCATGGCGAGGCTCTCGGGGCGGTTCGAGACCCTCGGCCCGTTGCCCGGCTCGAGCGGGTTGGAATCCAGCTTCACCTCGTCGCGCGCCTCGATGTCCGGCACCTCGAGCGCAAGCTTCTGCTGCGAGTTGTCGAGCGGGCGGTCGTCGTCCCCGAGGCCATCGTTCCCGCTCTGCGGCGCGACGGTGCCGCTGGACGACTCGCCCTTCGGCGTGGTGGTGGTCGAGCGGGGCATGGCATTCCGGTAGAAGGGCGTCTGCTCCTTCGCCCGGGTCTGCCGGTCCACGCGGTTGCTGGTCTCGGCCACGTACTTCGCGTCCGGATCCGACTCGCCGTTGCCCGGCGCCACGTCGACGATCTGGCCGTCGGGGCGCTCGTCCTT
>CAZCWA010000743.1:0-1586 GCA_964502265.1 uncultured Myxococcaceae bacterium
AGAACGGCGGCTGCAGGATGGCCGCCGGGAAGACGATCTCGTTCATGGTCGGCATCGCGTAGGCGTTCACCATCATCGGGGGCATCAGCCACTCGTCACGGTCCACCGGCCCACCGAGCTTGGCGAGGTCGCGCTCGTACTCGAAGGCGCCTGCGCGCTCACCGTTTCCAAGCGCGTCGTCACGCTTGATGACCAGCGCGCTGTAGTCGCGCCACTTCTCGGGGTAGCCGATCTTCGGGCGGAACGAGGCGAGCTTCTCCTTGGCCTTGGCCTTGGTCTCGTCGGACATCCAGGAGAGGTTCTCGATGCGCGTGTCCATGGCCGCGATGATGTTCTGCACCATCTCGTCCGCGGCCTCCTTGGCCTCGGGCGGGAAGTGCTTCTCGACGTAGAGGCGACCCACCGCCTCCCCGAGGACGCTCGAGACCTGGTCCACGCCGCGCTTCCAGCGCACCTGCTGCTCGGGCTGACCACCCAGGACCGTGCCGTAGAAGGCGAACCGGGTCTCGTCGAACGCCTTCGGAAGCACCCCGGCGAGGTTGCCGGTCGTGTGCAGACGCGACCAGTCCTTCCACGTCGCCAGCGGGGTCTTGTTCACCAGCGCCGCGATGCCGGTGACGGCGCTCGGCTGGGAGACGATGAACCGCTCCTGCTCGCCGAGCCCGGCAGCCGCGAAGTAGCCCTTCCAGTCGAAGCCGGGCGCCTTCTTCGCGAAGTCCGCGGCCTTCCACGGGTTGTAGCGCTTGTTCGCGTCGCGGCTCTCGACGTTGGTCCAGTGGACCTTGGCGATCTCCGTCTCGAGCTTCAGGATCCCCTGCGCCTTCTTCTTCGCGTCGGCCTCGGCAACCCCCGTGAGGACCAGCATCTTCGTGGCGTAGTCCACGTACGCGTCACGGATGGCCGCGAACTCCGGCTTGTCCTCGAGGTAGAAGTCGCGGTTCGGCAGCCCGAGGCCACCCTGGTACATGTAGACCGCGTAGGTGTCCGGCGCCTTGGCGTCGGCGCTGACGTAGGTGCCCACCGGCCCGGGGATGTAGGTGCGCGCGAACTCACCGAAGAGCTTCGCGAGCTCCTGCTTGGACTTCACGCCGTCGATCTTCGCGAGGAAGGGCTCGAGCGGCTTGGTGCCCAGCGCCTCGATCTGCGCCTCGTCCATGTACGCGGCGAAGTAGTCACCGACCTTCTGCGCGATGGTGCCGTCCGCCGCCTTGGAGGCAGCAGCCTCCTCGATGATGGCGCGGTTCTGCTCCTGCGCCCGGTCCGTCAGCACGTTGAACATGCTGTAGCGGGCCTTGTCGGCGGGGATCTCGGTGTTCTTGTCCCAGTTTCCGTTGACGTAGGCGAACCAGTCCTCGCCCGGCTTCTGGGTGGTGTCCATGCCGTCCACGTCCACGCCGAAGGTCCCGTACTCCGGGGCCGGCGCTGCCTCGGCGACAGGTGCCTCCTCGGCAGGCTTCTTGGCTTCGCTCCGGGCCTTCTGGGAGCCGGTGCATCCTGCTGCCATCGCAGCAGCGGCCACCGCTCCCAGCACCCACATCTTCGTCTTCACGTGTCGTGCTCCCGCGTTGTTGCTGATTGAAATCCTG
>CAZCWA010000744.1:0-1583 GCA_964502265.1 uncultured Myxococcaceae bacterium
GGTGCCGGTGGTGCGCCAGGAGCCGAGGGTGGGCCGGAACGACCCATACCCATACAACAACAACAAGAAGTACAAGAAGTGCCACGGCGCCGCGGAGAGCGCGGGCTAGCGCGGGCTGCCCGGCGGCTGTCCTGCCGGGCAATGCAGATGCTCATCACCGGCGGGCGGTGGCCGAACGCTTGCCACCCGCCGGGCGTTTGAGTAGAGAGGCCCCGCCCTGTCGGGCGAAGGTCCGTAGTCGAACACAAAATACACACACGCCCCCGACGACCTCGAGGTGACCCCGGTGGTGGGGGATCCGCGGCGGAGTCTTTCCGCCGGGACGAGGTCGGAAGTTGCCGGGAGGCGTGGCGGAGAAACCGAACGATGGAAACGCAAGAGCAGACGACGCAGACGCAGGCGCAGGCGATGGACAGCGGGATCACCATGAAGCAGCTGCTGGAGGCCGGCGTTCACTTCGGCCACCAGACGCGGCGCTGGAATCCCAAGATGAAGCCGTACATCTACGGCGCGCGGAACGGCATCTACATCATCGACCTGCAGAAGACGGTGGGCCTGGCCCGCGCCGCCTTCCGGTTCGTGACCGAGGTGACCTCGCGGGGCGGCTCGGTGCTCTTCGTGGGCACCAAGAAGCAGGCCCAGGACGTGGTCCAGGAGGAGGCCCGCCGCGCCGGGCAGTACTTCGTGACCTCCCGCTGGCTGGGCGGCACGCTGACGAACTTCAAGACGATCAAGCAGGGCATCGACCGCCTCAAGAGCATCGAGAAGATGGCCGAGGACGGCACCTTCGAGCGGCTGCCGAAGAAGGAGGTCGCCCAGCTCGAGCGCGAGCGCCAGCGGCTGGAGACCAACATCGGCGGCATCAAGGACCTGAGCCGGCTCCCCGGCGCGATCTTCGTGATCGACCCGAAGAAGGAGCACATCGCCATCCACGAGGCCACGCGGCTCGGGATCCCGGTGATCGGCCTGGTGGACACCAACTGTGATCCGGACGGGATCGACTTCGTCATCCCCGGCAACGACGACGCCATCCGGTCGATCAAGCTCTTCACCAGCAAGATCGCGGACGCGGCCATCGAGGGCGCGGCGCGGTACCAGGCCTCGGGCGGTCGCGACCGCGAGGAAGAGCGCGAGAGCCGGGGAGACCGCGGGGATCGCGGCGACCGGCGCGGTGATCGCCGGGGTGACCGGCGCGGCTTCGGCGGTGACCGGGATCGCGGTCCCCGGGGTGGCAGCGGCGGCGGCGGCGGCGGCGAGCGCAGCAGCGGCCCCACGGTGGAGATCCGCGCGGCGGCGCCTGCCCAGGCTCCGGCTCCGGAGGTTTCGGCGGCCGGCGAGGGTGGCGGCGAGTCCACGGAAGCGGCCAAGAGCGAGTAACCCCGAACGACGCAGCCTTGCTTTTCACCGGCGCCGCTCGTCACCGATCGGCGCCGTTCTGTTTTCAAAGGGAGAGGAATCATGAGTCAGATCACGGCCGAGATGGTGCGCGAACTCCGCGAGCGGACGGGCGCCGGGATGATGGACTGCAAGAAGGCGCTGACCGAGACCGGCGGCGACTTCACCAAGGCGGAGGAGTACCTCCG
>CAZCWA010000745.1:0-1582 GCA_964502265.1 uncultured Myxococcaceae bacterium
AGCTCGTGGCGGAGGGGCGCAACCGGGTGCTGATCTGCGCGCCGGCCACGCTGCGCGCGCAGTGGCAGAGCGAGCTGAAGGAGAAGTTCGACCTCGACACGATCATCGTGGACGGCCGCAGCGTGCGGGCCACCGGCAACGTGTTCGACCGGCCGGTGCCCGTCATCTGCTCCATCCCCTTCGCCGCGAACAAGGCGGAGTTCGCCGCGCAGATCCCCTGGGACGTCGTCATCATCGACGAAGCCCACCGGCTGCGGAACGCGTGGAAGGCGTCCAACAAGATGGGCAAGGCGCTCCGGGTGGCCCTGAAGGACCGCCCGAAGATCTTGCTCACCGCGACGCCGCTGCAGAACGACCTGATGGAGCTGTTCGGGCTGCTCTCGCTGCTCGACGAGCAGATCCTCGGCCCCGAGGCCGCGTTCCGTTCGCGCTACCAGCCGGACGCAGACGCAGGCGGCCTGCTGGACGACGCGTCGCGGGAGCTGAAGGAGCGGCTCGCGCCGGTGGTGCAGCGGACCTTGCGCAGGCAGGTGCGCGAGTACGTCCGGTACACCAACCGCCGCAGCATCGTGGAGGACTTCGCGCCGTCCGCGGAGGAGCAGGACCTCTACGAGAAGGTGTCCGACTACCTGCGGCGAAGTGAAGCCGCCGCCATCGAGCCGGGCAAGAAGACGCTTCTGACCCTGGCGTACAGAAAGCTGCTCGCGTCCTCCACGTTCGCCATTGCGCCGACGTTGCGGAAGCTGGCGAACTCGCTGGAGCGGAAGCTGCAGGCGGCGAAGCTCGGGCAGGCGGCGAACTCGCTGCTCTTCGACCACGAGGAGCTGGCGCAGTGGTCGGAGGAGGCCGAGGAGTGGAGCGACGACCCCGCGCGCCCGGCGTCCCTGCAGTCCCTGGAGCGGGAGCTCTGGGAGCTGAAGACGTACGCGACGCAGGCGGAGGGCATCAAGGTCAACGCCAAGGGCGAGGCGCTCAAGCGCGCCATCGACCGGATCTTCACCACCGCGCGCGCGCACCAGTGGCCGGAGAAGGCGGTGATCTTCACCGAGTCACGCCGGACGCAGCAGTACCTGTTCGACCTGCTCTCCGCGCACGGGTACCAGGGGAAGATCTCGGTGCTCTCCGGCGACGCCGGCACGCCGGAGGAGCGGCGGGCGCTGGTGGAGGACTTCCGGGACCGCACGCAGATCCTCCTGTCCACCGAGGCCGGCGCCGAAGGGCTGAACCTCCAGTTCTGCAACCTGCTGGTGAACTACGACCTGCCCTGGAACCCGCAGCGGCTCGAGCAGCGGATTGGGCGCTGCCACCGGTACGGGCAGCAGCGGGACGTGCTCGTCATCAACTTCTTGAACCGCCAGAACGCGGCGGACGCGCGGCTGTACGAATTGCTCGAGAAGAAGCTGAACCTGTTCGACGGCGTCTTCGGCGCCTCGGACGAAATCCTCGGCGCGCTGGAGAGCGGCGTGGACTTCGAGCGGCGGGTGCTCGACATCTACCTGTCGTGCAGGCACCCCGACGAAATCGTCCGGGCGTTCGAGCGGCTGCGGGCGGACCTCTAGAAGAACATCGACTCGCGGATGAC
>CAZCWA010000746.1:0-1574 GCA_964502265.1 uncultured Myxococcaceae bacterium
CGTCCGCCCATGCCCACCCCCGGTGAAGGATTGTTGGAGTTGCAAGCATCGCGGGCAGAGGCGGAAGACGCAACCCCGCGCGCCGCGTGCGACTACTCTGCCGCGCCACTCCTGCCCACGAGGAACGCGCGGTCTCCCGTCACCCCTTCGACCTCCGGCACGACGAGCCATACCGGAGAGCCCGCCTCGAGCAACGGAAGCGGCCGTCCCGTCTCCGGGTGTCTCGGAACCGCTGCGCCCTCGGGCAGGAAGCTCCAGTCTGTGGGCCAGCGGCCGGTGCGCGCCTTCACGTCCAGCGCCGCCGCGACCGCAGCGATCGCGTCGAGGTTGGACCGGGCCTTCTCGCTGCGCGCGTGTAAGGGCGTCCACGTCGGCGCGTAACCCTGGTGCTCTGGGAAGACGAGAAAGTTCGCGATGGATACCGTCTCCGCAAGCGCCTCGTAACGCACTGCCGCTTCGGCGGGAGGCAGCCGTCCCGCCTCGATCAACCTGCCGTACTGTTCGACATACTTCCGGTGCGCATAGCCACCGAAGAGCGCGAAGCGGATGGCCCCCCAGCCCTCGCGCCCGGTCATCGCGCCGTATTCTCCGAGCAGCCGGTGCGCCTCCTGCGGAAGACGTGCTCTCACCTCCGCAGAGATCCGCCCGCCCATCAGCCCGAGCTGGAAGAACAGCCGCTCCACCTCCAGCAGCTCCGAGAAGGCAGGCCACCGCGCGGACACGACCGCCATCGACTCGAGGAACCGGCGCCGGGCATCCGGGGATGCACCTTCCACTGCGAGGCCGCAGGGCTCCCGCACGCGTTGGATGAAGCTGCCGCCAAACATCGCGCCGATCAGCCCCGGTCGCGCGTGATCTGCGGCCAGCGCCAGCGCGTCTGCGCAGAGCTCGAGTGCCTCGGCGTATCGGCCCTCCAGCGCGTCTGCGCGGATCCGCCAGCCCGCGAGCCGATACACCTGCTGCGTGCCCATGAGGTTCAAGGGTTCGGCCTCGTCCTCCTCCGCGAAGATGTTGAAGAGCGACGCGGCAGGTACCCGGCCATCCTGCGCCCGGCTCGCGCGCATGAACGTCCTCACCGCGTCTGCCTGCGTCTCGTGGAGCGTCCGCCAGGGCGGCGGCAGGTCGTCGATCGCGTCGAGGTCCACGTCGAAGTCCTCCACCGCCTCCGCGTCCTCTTCCGGGAGCGAGCGCGGAAGTCCCGCCTGAACCAACCGCTCCATCGGCTCGCGCGCCCGATCGACCCACGCGCCGGAGAGCACCTGGCTGGACGGCACGTGCGGCGCGCGCGGGCCCTGGCGCTGGAGGTAGCAGTGCGTCCGCTCCACCAGCAGCTCCTCGTCCCACGCAGGCACCCGCCCCGCCCTCGCTTCGGCGCGAACGCAGGCGCCGGCCGCGAGCTCCTCGACGGGCACCGGCTGCAGGGAGGGATCGCTGCAGCCCGCCAGAGCGGCGGGTACGATCAGCAACAGCCGCCAACGGGCCCCGCTCCAGACGGAAGGGCCCGCGCGGCGGGTCATCCAGCTACCGCCCCGTCCGCTTCGACTGCTGGTTCAGCTTCACCGCGGCGCGCACGA
>CAZCWA010000747.1:0-1573 GCA_964502265.1 uncultured Myxococcaceae bacterium
GTCCACTTCGCCGCCGCGGTGGGCGTGGGCCAGAGCATGTACGAGGTGGCGGAGTACACCTCGATCAACAACGGGGGCACGTCCGTGCTGCTGCAGGCGCTGATCGAGCGCCCGGTGAAGCGGCTCCTCGTCGCGTCCTCGATGAGCATCTATGGCGAGGGGCTCTGCCGCACCGCCCAGGGCGAGCGGGTGGAGCCTTCGGAGCGCACCCGCGAGCAGCTCCAGCGCGCGCAGTGGGAGCTTCGGACCGCTGACGGCGAGACGCTGACGCCAGTGGGCACGCCTGAGTCGAAGCGGCCCGCGCTGTCCTCGGTGTATGCGCTGGGCAAGTACGACCAGGAGCGGATGAGCCTGCTCATCGGACGCGCGTACGACATCCCGACCACCGCGCTGCGCTTCTTCAACGTCTACGGGACCCGGCAGGCGCTCTCCAACCCGTACACCGGCGTGCTGGCGATCTTCGCCTCGCGGTTCCTCAACGGGAAGCCGCCGCTCATCTTCGAGGACGGCAACCAGCAGCGGGACTTCGTCCACGTCAGCGATGTGGCCCGCGCGTGCCGGCTGGCGCTCGAGTCCGACGACGCGGCCGGGGAGGTCCTCAACGTGGGCAGCGGCAACGCGTACACGGTGACCCAGGTCGCACGGCAGATGGCGGAGATCATGGGCCGCGCCGAGCTGCAGCCGGAGGTCACCGGGAAGTACCGCGTGGGCGACATCCGTCACTGCTACGCGGACATCTCGCGCGCGAAGGCGATCCTCGGGTACCGGCCGCAGGTGGACTTCCACGCAGGGCTCACCGAGCTGTCGAAGTGGCTGGAGGGCCAGGTGGCGGTGGACCGCGTCGATCAGATGCGGGCGGAGCTGGAGCGGAGGGGGCTGACGGTATGAGCGGGCGGACACCGGGGATCGATCAGGACTTCGCGCCCGGGGATCACGCGCGGGTCGAGGCGGTGCTGCAGTCGCTCGCGGCGCTGGGCGTGGGCGCGCTCCGAACGCGCGTGACCCTGGCGCAGTGGGAGACGCCGGAGGGGCAGGCGTGGATCACCTGGCTCCTCAACCGCGCCGCGAAGGACCTGGAGCTGGTGCCGTGCCTCGTCGGCAGCCGGGAGCCGGAGGTGGCGGAGCGGACCTTCGCGCCCTTCGTCGAACAGCTCTGCGAGCGGTTGGGCGCGTGCTTCACCTGGGTGGAGCTGTGGGACGACGCGCGGGATCTCCGTCAGTGGGACTGGCGCGCGGACGGTGACGCTTCGCGGTTCGCGGGGGTGATCTCGGAAGCCGCGGCGGTGGCGAAGCGGCACGGCAAGAAGGTCGCGCTGGGCGGCACCTCTCCGTTCGATCCGGCGTGGCTGGCGCGGATGGCGCGCATCGAGGACGTGGACGCGCTCGTGCTCCGGGCGATGCCGGGGACGCACGACACCGTGTGGAGCGGCTGGGATCCGCAGGTGGCGATGGCGCGGCAGACCTTGGCCTCCGCGGCACCGGGCAAGGCGCTGTGGCTGCACGCGGGCTTCGCGGCGCGGGACCATGACGAACGCAGGCAGCTCGTCGAGTTCCTCGATGCCGCCTCCACCGA
>CAZCWA010000748.1:0-1542 GCA_964502265.1 uncultured Myxococcaceae bacterium
CCGCGGCGGCCGTTGTCGAACAGCGCGTCCACCGACTCCTGCAGCATCCGCTTCTCGTTGCGGATGATGATGTCCGGCGCGTTCAGCTCCTGCAGCCGCTTGAGCCGGTTGTTCCGGTTGATCACCCGGCGGTACAGATCGTTGAGGTCCGACGTCGCGAACCGGCCGCCGTCCAGGGGCACCAGCGGGCGGAGATCGGGCGGGATCACCGGGATCACGTCCAGCATCATCCACTCGGGCTTGTTGCCGGAGGTCCGGAACGCCTCGGCCACCTTCAGCCGCTTGGCGAACTTCTTCCGCTTCGCCTCGGAGGTGGTCTCGCGCATGTCCTTGCGCAGGGTCTCCGAGAGCGTGCGCACGTCGATGGTGCGCAGGATCTCCCGCACCGCCTCGCCGCCCATCTGCGCCACGAACGAGTCGTCGCCGAACTCGTTGAGCAGCCGGTGGTACTTCTCCTCGCTGATCAGCTCGTAGAGCTCCAGCGTGGTCGCCTTGGGATCGAGGACGATGTAGCTCTCGCAGTAGAGGACCTTCTCCAGGTCCTTCAGCGTGAGGTCCAGCAGCGCCCCCAGCCGCGACGGCAGCGACTTGAGGAACCAGATGTGCGCCACCGGCGTGGCGAGCGTGATGTGGCCCAGGCGCTCACGGCGCACCTTGGACTGGATCACCTCCACGCCGCACTTCTCGCACACCACCCCGCGGTGCTTCATGCGCTTGTACTTGCCGCAGTTGCACTCGTAGTCCTTCACCGGCCCGAAGATCCGGGCGCAGAACAGCCCGTCCCGCTCCGGCTTGAAGGTGCGGTAGTTGATCGTCTCGGGCTTCTTCACCTCGCCGTGCGACCACTGCCGGATCTTCTCCGGCGACGCGAGTCCCATGCGGATCGCCTGAAACGAAAGCGGGTCCTTCGGCTTCTCGAAGAAATTGAAGATGTCCTTCACGGTCTCTCCAGGTGCAGCAAATCAGAAAAGTTCAATAACGGAGGGGGGATGACGACGCCGCGCCCACGAAGGAGCGCGGCGTCCCGGGCGAGGCGTCAGGCCTCGGTGCCGGTCTTCCCCTCCAGCTCGCCGCCACCGCCGCCGCCGAAGTCGCCGCCCTCGCCGAACACGCGCTGCCGCTCCGGCGGCGCGGTCTCCAGCAGCTCCACGTCGAGCGCGAGGCTCTGGAGCTCCTTGAGGAGCACGTTGAAGGACTCCGGCAGCCCGGACTCCAGCGTGTTCTCGCCCTTGACGATCGCCTCGTACATCCGCGTCCGGCCCACCACGTCGTCCGACTTGACGGTGAGGAACTCCTGCAGCGAATAGGCGGCGCCGTACGCCTCCATCGCCCAGACCTCCATCTCGCCGAGCCGCTGACCACCGAACTGCGCCTTGCCGCCCAGCGGCTGCTGGGTGACCAGCGAGTAGGGGCCGATGCTCCGGGCGTGGATCTTCTCGTCCACCAGGTGGTGGAGCTTGAGCATGTACATCACGCCCACGGTGACGTTCTGGTCGAACGGCTCACCGGTCCGCCCGTCGAAGAGCACGCTCTGGCCGGACC
>CAZCWA010000749.1:0-1517 GCA_964502265.1 uncultured Myxococcaceae bacterium
AGATCCCGCGGCGCGCCTGGCAGGTCAGCACCGAGCGGATCTTCACCCGGTCCAGACCGCTGTTCTCGATCCGGCCCACCGTGGCCTCGTCCAGCTCCTCGTTCGCCCGCACCAGCACGTCGCCGGTCACCGGGTCGAGGATGTCGTCCAGCGCCACCCGGCCGAGGATGCGCTCACCGAGCGCCTCGATGATCTCGCCGCCCTCCACCAGCGCGCTGATGAACAGGCCGTCCATGGTGCCGCAGTCGTACTCGGTGATGATCGCGTCCTGGGCCACGTCCACCAGACGGCGGGTCAGGTAGCCGGAGTTCGCGGTCTTCAGCGCCGTGTCCGCGAGGCCCTTCCGGGCGCCGTGGGTGGAGGTGAAGTACTCGAGCACCGACAGACCCTCGCGGAAGTTCGCGGTGATCGGCGTCTCGATGATCTCGCCGGACGGCTTGGCCATCAGGCCGCGCATGCCCGCGAGCTGCCGGATCTGCTGCGCCGAGCCACGCGCGCCGGAGTCCGCCATGATGTAGATCGGGTTGAAGGACGGCTGCTTGCGCGTCTCCCGCTTCCCGTCCTTCGCGGTGCCGGAGATCTCCTCCTGGGAGATCTGCTGCATCATCTCGGAGGCCACCCGCTCGGTGATCTCCGCCCAGATGTCGATCACCTTGTTGTACCGCTCGCCGTCGGTGATCAGGCCCTCGAGGTACTGGTTCTCGATCTCCGTCACCTCGCCCCGCGCCGAGGTCAGAAGCTCCACCTTGGCGCTCGGGATGAGCATGTCCTTGAGCGCCACCGAGATGCCCGCCCGCGTCGCGTTCGAGTACCCCAGGGACCGGACCCGGTCCGCCAGCAGCACCGTCTCCTTCTCCCCGGTGAGCCGGTAGCAGAGGTCGATCAGCCCGCCGAGCTGCTTCTTGTCCATCACCTTGTTGATGGACTCGAACCCGAGCTGCCGCGGCACCACCTCCCAGAGGAGGACCCGGCCCACGGTGGTGTCGTAGCGCTTGCCCTCCACCCGGCAGGTGACCTTCGCCTGCAGCTCCACCTCGCCGTGGTCGTACGCGGCGCGCACCTCCTCGGGCGAGGAGAACACGTGGCCCTCACCCCGGGCGAACTCGCGCGGGCGGGTCATGTAGTAGAGCCCCAGCACCATGTCCTGGGTGGGGACGATGATCGGCTTGCCGTTCGCCGGCGAGAGGATGTTGTTGGTGCTCATCATCAGCACCCGCGCCTCCATCTGCGCCTCGATGCTGAGCGGCACGTGGACCGCCATCTGGTCGCCGTCGAAGTCCGCGTTGAAGGCCGCGCACACCAGCGGGTGGAGCTGGATCGCCTTGCCCTCGGTCAGCACCGGCTCGAACGCCTGGATGCCCAGACGGTGGAGCGTGGGCGCGCGGTTCAGCAGCACCGGGTGCTCGCGGATCACGTCGTCGAGGATGTCCCAGACCTCCGGACGCTCCTTCTCCACCATCTTCTTCGCCGACTTGATGGTGGTGACGTACCCCTTCTCCTCGAGCTTGTTGTAGATG
>CAZCWA010000750.1:0-1508 GCA_964502265.1 uncultured Myxococcaceae bacterium
CGCATGAGAGTCCCGCGCATGGCACGACTCGAACCGTTCCGTGGACTGCGGCCGCCCCAGAAGCTGGTGAAGGAAATCGCGGCGCCGCCCTACGACGTGGTGGACCGCACCGAAGCCGAGCGCATGGCGAAGGGCAACCCGCGCTCCTTCTTCCACGTGTCGCGTCCGGAGATCGATCTCGGGCCGCACGTGGACGAGCACGACGACGCGGTCTACGCGAAGGGCCGCGAGAACCTGGAGGCGTTCATCCGCGAAGGCTGGCTCCAGCGCGATCCGCAGCCGGTCTTCTACCTCTACCGGCAGATCATGGGCGGGCACGCGCAGACCGGCCTGGTGGCCGCCGCGAGCGTGGAGGCGTACGACCAGAACCTCATCCTCAAGCACGAGCTCACGCGCGCGGACAAGGAGGACGACCGCACGCGGCACGTGGACGAGCTCGGTGGCAACGACGAGCCGGTCTTCCTCACCTACCGCGCGCGCAAGGAGATCGACGCGCTGGTGGCGGAGGGGACGGCGCGCACGCCCGAGTACGACTTCGAGAGCGACGACGGGGTGAAGCACACCTTCTGGGTGGTGCCGGTGGAGCTCGGCGAGCGGCTGCGGCAGGCGTTCGCGCAGGGCGTGGACAAGCTCTACATCGCGGATGGGCACCATCGATCGGCGGCGGCTTCGCGGGTGCGCAAGCTGCGGCGCGAGCGTGGGGAGAAGACGCCCGGTCAGGACTTCTTCCTCACGGTCGTGTTCCCTCACGATCAGATGCAGGTGCTCGACTACAACCGCGTGGTCCGGGATCTGAACGGGCTCGACGAGCGCACCTTCCTCCAGCGCATCAACGAGAAGTTCGAGGTCTACGACGCGCCGGACAAGAAGCCCGGCCGCGCGCGGACGTTCCGCATGTACCTCGGGGGGAAGTGGTGGGCGCTCGAGGCGAAGGCGGGCAGCCATCCGGACACGCCGGAGGGAAGCCTCGACGTGTCGATCCTCCAGCAGAACCTGCTCGCGCCGGTGCTGGGCATCGGCGAGCCGAGGACGGACAAGCGCATCCAGTTCGTGGGCGGCATCCGGGGCGTGGGTGAGCTCGAGCGCCTCGTGGACTCGCGCGAGTTCGCGGTCGCGTTCGCCATGTACCCCACCAGCCTCGACGAGCTGATGGCCATCGCCGACGCGGGCGAGATCATGCCGCCCAAGTCCACCTGGTTCGAGCCGAAGCTGCGCAGCGGGTTGGTGCTGCACCCGTTCGACTAGGCGTCAGAGCCGGAAGGCGACCTCGAGCAGGCCGATGTTGATCGCGGTGCCGCGGCCGGGGAAGTCCCACCCGAGCCCGGCGCCCAGCTCGAGGAGGGTGATCTCGCTCGTCTCGCTGACGAAGCGGATGGGGCTCAGGTTCACACCCAGCGCGACCGCCGGCGCCGTCACCAAGCGGTCTCGCGCGCCGGTGGCGAAGCGGAGGCGGTCGCTCGGGTAGACGCTCGCGCTCAGCGTTGCCGCCGGGGCCCAGGTGCCGCGAC
>CAZCWA010000751.1:0-1506 GCA_964502265.1 uncultured Myxococcaceae bacterium
TGGCGCCGAAGCCGCCGGTCGTCCGACGCGTGCCCGTGCCGCTGCCCTCGTCGCGAGCGCCGAAACGCGCGCCGCCGGTCTTCGCCCCGAACCCGCCCGTCGTCCGGCGCGTGCCGGTGCCGCTGCCCTCGTCGCGAGCGCCGAAACGCGCGCCGCCGGTCTTCCGGGCACCACCCGCCGGTGCCTTCCGCGCGAACTTGCCCCCGCCCGAGGCGGACGTGCCGGTCCCCGCCGTCTTCGTCCTGGTCTTCCGCGCGGGCGCCGGCGCCTCGTCCTCGTCCATCCCGGCCGGCCTCGGCGCACCATGGCCGTGGCGGCGCGCGGGCAGCGAGATCTCCGGTTCGGGCACGCTCTGGCCGCTCGCCGCCAGCTTCACGCGCTCGATCTCGCTCGCGTTCAGCGAACGCACGTCGCCCGGCTTCATCCCCTGCACGGAAATGGTCCCCTGCGCTGGCCGGAACAGCCGCGTCACCGGGTGACCTATCGCCGCGCACAGCCGCTTCACCAGGTGCTGGCGGCCTTCGGTGACCACCAGCTTGATCCACGTGTTGCGCTCGACCTCCTCGTAGATCGTCGCCTCCGCGGCCTTCGCCGGCCCGTCCTCGAGGCGCACGCCGTCCACCAGCTTCTGCAGCGCCTCCCGCGTGGGCGTCCCCTTCACCTTGGCGAGGTACGTGCGCGGCACCTGGAAGGACGGATGCGTGAGCGAGTGCGCGAGGTCGCCGTCGTCCGTCATCAGCAGCGCGCCCTCGGCGTCGAAGTCCAGCCGGCCGATGGGATACACCCGCCGCCCGAACTCCTGCACGTACTCGGCGACGGTGGGCCGGCCCTGCGGATCCTCCAGCGTGGTCACCACGCCCGCCGGCTTGTAGAGCACGAGGTAGCTGTGCTCCGACGGGAGCGAGACGAGCTTCCCGTCCACGGTGACGAGGTCGCCTTTCGACACCTTCGTCCCCAGCTCGCGCACGACGACGTTGTTCACCGCCACCCGGCCCTGCTCGATGAGCTCTTCGGCGTGACGGCGCGAGGCGACACCCGCGCGGGAGAGAAACTTCTGGAGACGTTCTGCGGCCATGCGCGCCCATCTACAGGAGCGGCATGGGCGCGTACAGCACTGCCTCTCGGTTCAGCCCTCGTCTGGCTCGCCTGCCTTGTCGGCGTCCGCAGCGGGCTTCGTCCCCAGCACCTGCGCGGCCTGCTTCGTGGTCGCGTCCGCCTGGCTGATGGCCTGCTCCAGATCCGCCAGCGCCGCCTCGGACTCCTGGGTGCTCTCGTCCAGCTTCTTCTGGAACTCGGGGTCCGCCAGCTCCGCCACGGTGCCCTCGGCCTTCCTCGGCGCCTCGCGCTCGACGATCTCCTGGTGCTCCTCGGTGAGCTCCTGGAACTCGCGCAGGGTGGGCAGCGACCCCAGATCCTTCAGGGCGAAGAACTCGAGGAACTCCCTGGTGGTCCCGTAGAGGATGGGCCGGCCGACCTCCTCCTTCTTGCCGAGGATCTTGATCAGCT
>CAZCWA010000752.1:0-1505 GCA_964502265.1 uncultured Myxococcaceae bacterium
GTGCTCCAGTCCCTGTCGATGCCGGTGCCCACGCAGGTCACCGTCCCCAGCCCGAGCTGAAGCGCCGCCCTCTCGCCGAAGCGGAGCTGCAGATCCTCCGTCAGCCGCTCCGGCCCGTGCACGTCCTGCAGCGGCACCGCGACCAGGCCTCCTTCGCGATCGCCGGTGGTCCCATCCCAGGCGAAGAAGCGGCCGCGCACGCCGCGGGCATCGAGGAACTCGAAGAGTTCGGGGAGCAAGGACGGGCCGCCGCGCACCGAGAGGACGCCCAGCTCGTCCTCGCTGGCCACCGCCTTCACCCGGGTGTCCGCTGGCGCCGGCAGATCGCGCACCTGGGTTCCCGTCCCGCCGCCGTGGGTGGACCGCGCGAGGATCACGATCCCCTTCTGCCGCGCGAACTCCACCGCCTGCGCGTTGAGCACCCGCGCGCCCGCGGACGCCAGCTCCTGCATCTCCTCGTAGGAGAGCGACTCCAGCCTGCGGGCGTCCGGAACCACGCGCGGGTCGGCCGAGAAGACGCCGTCCACGTCCGAGTAGATCTCGCACGCCTCCGCATCCAGCGCGGCGGCCAGCGCCACCGCGGTGGTGTCCGAGCCCCCGCGCCCCAGCGTGGTCACCTCGCGCTTGAACGACACGCCCTGATAGCCGGCGACGATCACCACCTTCCCCTTCTCCAGCTCGTCCTGGATCCGGAAGGGCCGGACCTCGAGGATGCGCGCCTGCGAGTGGGTGTCGTTGGTGATGATCCCGCTCTGGCTTCCGGTGAAGGAGATGGCCGGCACGCCCAGGTCCAGAAGCGCCATCGAGAGCAGCGCCATGGAGATGCGCTCGCCGCAGGTCAGCAGCATGTCCAGCTCGCGGCGCGGCGGATCGTGGGAGACCTTGCGCGCAAGCCCCAGCAGCTCGTCGGTGGTGTCGCCCATGGCGGAGACGACCACCACCATCTGGTCGCCCGCGTCCCGTCGCTCCTTCACCTTCCGAGCGACCTTCCGGATCTTCTCCACGTCTCCGACGGAGCTGCCGCCGTACTTCTGAACGATGACCGCCATGGCGCCTCCTACATCGGGAGTGCCCTGCACGTCAGCGGCCAGGCGCGCGCCATTGGAAGAGGCATGAGAGGATCCGCGTTCCATCCGCCGCGCGCAGTGGCCGCCTTGACACACTTTCTTCGGCGCCTATATCGGCGCGCACGACAACCGAATCTGCAGAAGGAGCCCCCAGGATGCCGATGATCGAGGTGCACGACCTCAGCAAGCGGTACCGGGACCGGGTCGCCGTGGACGCCCTCTCGTTCTCGCTCGACGAAGGGCAGGTGCTCGGGTTCCTCGGTCCCAATGGCGCCGGCAAGAGCACGACGATGAAGATGCTCACCGGCTTTCTCCCGCCCTCGGAGGGGACCGCCAGGGTCGCCGGGTTCGACGTCTTCGAGCACCCGATGGAGGTGCGCCGCCGCATCGGCTACCTGCCGGAGACGCCGCCGCTCTACCCGGAGATGACGGTGCGCG
>CAZCWA010000753.1:0-1503 GCA_964502265.1 uncultured Myxococcaceae bacterium
GCCGACGCCTCCTGACCGCCGCGCGTCTGCGAGAGCTCCTCCTGCGTCAGCGACAGCTCGTCGCGCATCGCGTTCAGCTCGCCCTGCAGCGCCTCCACGTCTCCGCGCGCCTCGGCCAGCGCCGCCTGCGCACCGCCCAGCGCCTCCTGCAGCGCGTTCAGCTCCGCGCTCTTCGCGTCGGCGCCGCCGGCGGACTCGGACAGCTCGGCCCGGGCCCGCGCCAGCGCCTCGTTGGAGCGGGAGAGCTCCGCGGCCGCACGCGACAGCTCGGCGTTGAGGCGCGAGACCTCGTCCTTCGAACGGAACAGCTCGTCCCGTACGGTCGCGCCACCTGCCCGCGCATCCGCGAGTTCCTCCACCAC
Organism: uncultured Myxococcaceae bacterium; assembly: GCA_964502265.1. Lineage (GTDB taxonomy): Bacteria > Myxococcota > Myxococcia > Myxococcales > Myxococcaceae > JAFAFL01. Next base: position 363 of record CAZCWA010000753.1, read on the forward strand.
GCGCAGGTGCTGCTCACGCAACGAGGCCAGCGCGTCCTGAAGCGGCACGCTCCCCGCCTGCGCCTCGTCGAGCTCCGCCTGGGCCTGGGACAGGGCCTCGCGCAGCGCCTCACCGTCCCCGCGCGCCTCCGCAAGCTCCGCCTGCGCCTCGGCGAGCTGCGCCTCCATCGCGTACAGCCGCGACTCGAGACCCGTCCGCTCCGCCGCGAGCACGTCCCGCTCGGCCTGCGCCGCGTTGCGCTCGGCGGTCAGCGCCGGCACCTCCCACGCGAGCCGCTCCGCGTCCGGGGCCAGCCGCGCCACCTCGCCGCTGAGCAGCTTGCATTGCTCCTCGGTGGCCTCGAGAGCGCCCTGCAGCTCTGCGCGCGCCTCCGCCAACTCCGACACCCGCGCCTGCGACAGCTCCAGCGCCGCGCGGGAGGCGGCGAGCTCGTCCTCCGCGCTGATCCGGAGGGCGCGCTCGCGCTCGTACTCGCCCTTGAGCCCGGTCAGCTCGGCTTCGACCTCGGCCAGCGCGCGGCTCAGGTCCTTGCGCTCGCCCTCCACCTCGTCGAAGCGCGCCTCGAGCTCGCGCGCCCGCGCCACCGAGTCCCGCGCCGCCGCGAGCTGGGCCGCATGGGCCTCCGCGGACTCGCGGTAACGCTCTGCCTCCGCGCTGCGTTCGACGAAGAGCGCGCGCGCCCTCATGAGCGTCTCCTCCCGCTGCCGCGCGAGGGTGCGGAAGTACTCGACCTTCTCCTCCGGCAGGTTGGTGCGCGGGGGCCTCGGCTCGGGGGGCGCGCCGAAAGGATCCGGCCCTTCGGCGGCGGCCTGCAGGTTCGCCACCACCTCGGGCATCGCCGGAGCGTTGGGCGCGCGGCGCGGGGGGAGCGGGGGCGGCAGCGGCGGCGGACGGGGAGACTCTTCGTCGGGTCCGGCCGGCAGCGCGGAGAGCGGATCGCTGTTCTGGGACATCTCCTGCGGACAGTACCGCCCCCGGCGCGCAGGAGGAACGCCCGCTCGTGGCCGATCGCCGTGCGGCCTGCCGTCCAAATCCAACAGGCTGGAGGATTCCACGCTGCCGGGAGCGAGGGGGCGTCGTTATGGTCGGACGATGCCTCAGCGTTACAAGCTTCCGAACGGCCTCACCGTCCTTTTCGAG
>CAZCWA010000754.1:0-1500 GCA_964502265.1 uncultured Myxococcaceae bacterium
TGCGAGCCGGAACCGCTCCACCAGTTGGGTGGTGCCCGGGTCCGAGGTCTCCTTGGCGATCGACTGCGCCGGATGACCCGCCAGCGCCACCCTGCGCGCGAGCAGCTCCCAGTTGCCCACGTGCCCGGTCACGAAGACCACGCCCTTGCCGCGCGAGAGCGCCCACTCCAGCGCCTCGCGGTCGGGGTCCGGCCACTCGATGAAGAGGTCCGGGGTGCGGTCCAGCTCGCGCACACAGGCCAGCTCCAGCGCCGCCCGCCCGAGGTGCCCGAAGGCCTCCTTCGCGAGCTCCATCCGCTCGGCGTGGGTCTTCTCCGGGAACGCCGTGCCGAGGGAGCGCAGCGCCTTCCGACGCTCCCCACCCGCGAGGTGGAACGCCAGCCGCCCCAGCCGCTCGCCCAATGCGCCCGCCGTCCGCCAGGAGAGGGTCCCCAGCAGGGCGAGCATCCCGCGCAGCAGGTGGTAGCGGAGCCGCCGCTTGAGGCGCTTTCGGAGCGGGACCGGCGTGGCCATGGGCGGGCGCTTGTACCCGATCGGCGCGAGGTTGGGCGCGGCGAGCACGGCCCTTCTGGACCCAAACATCGATGACTTCCGCGGATGCGGGATCGACGTGCTCAAGCGGGATCGAAGCCCTTCGTCCCGCACCTACGCGTACGGCTCCGACGCCTCGTCCAGCCTCTGGACCTCTTCTCCCGTCAAGGTGAGGCCGGTGGCGGCCATCAGCTCGGCGAGTTGCTCCAGGGAAGTGGCGCTGGCCAGGGGCGCGGTGACGGTCGGCTTCGCGAGGAGCCATGCGAGTGCCACGGTGGACATCGCTGCGCCCCGATCCGCGGCGACTGCCTTCACGGCCTCTATTACCCGGAGCCCCTTCTCGTTCAGGTACGCCTCCACCGCCCCGCCGCGCGGCGCGCCCTCGAGGTCGGCGGCGGTCTGGTACTTGCCGGAGAGGAAGCCGCCCGCCAGCGCGGAGTACGCCAGGACGCCGAGCCCGTGCCTCTTCGCCAGCGGCCCGTAGCCCTGCTCGTACGTCTTGCGCGCGACGAGGCTGTACAGCGGCTGCAGCGCGACCGGTGCGGCCAGTCCGTTCTCCTTCGCGAATCCCATCCACTTCTCGATCCGCGCGGGCGCGAGGTTCGACGCGGCGATGAACCGCGCCTTGCCCGCCTTCACCACGGCATCGAACGCGCGGGCGAACTCCTCGAGCGGCGTGGCCTCGTCGTCGTAGTGCGCGTAGTAGAGATCGACGCAGTCCGTCCGGAGTCTCCGCAGCGAGTCGTCGATCGCGCGGGCGATGTTCTGCGGGGCCAACCCCTCGCGGCCCGGCATGGCGCCCACCTTGGTCACGATGACCACCTGATCCCGACCGCCGCGGCGATGCAGCCAATGGCCGATGGTGGTCTCGGACTCGCCGCCCTTCGCGCCCGGCGCCCAGTACGAGTACATGTCCGCGGTGTCGATGAGGTTCCCGCCGCCGTCGACGAAGGCGTCGAGGATCCGCTC